>QHPC01000153.1 GCA_003218915.1 Verrucomicrobiota bacterium | reverse complement strand
AGTGAATTGCGGAAGAACATCCAGCTCGGGGTCGCGCTGTATTGAGGCAACCCAACCGTCAGCGACTGAATAAGTCCGGCAAAGTTCTTCGCGTAACCGGGGTCGTAAATCCACGAAACGGAATTTGTGATGACGTAGAAGATGAGCGACGCGACGGCGGATGCCGGCAGGAGCGTTTTCCACGAAGCGCGACGTTGCAGGAGTAATCCGAGGCAGCCGACAATCGCGAAACCAATGTAGTGCGAGAGCACGAACGGACTAAGGAGTGAAAAGCCATAGTGGGCGTTCAACACGATATCCGATATGAGCAGTGCGATCATCGGGACAGTGAATTTGTACTTACGCGGGAAGTAAGCAGCCGCGCAGAGTGCAATTGCGGCGATCGGCGCGAAGTTCAGCCACCCGATGGAATGTGAGTCTCCGAAGAAGCCGGTGACGATGCGAAATAGTACCGCGGCGATGATGAGGAGAAGCGCAGAAATCATTCCACAGAATCTATCCGGACGACGACATATGCAACGGGCATTTGGAACAGCCACGATCCTGAGCGGAACGAAGCGGGATCGGCCATCCAGAGGTAAAGCCACAGGATCCCTCGGCTTCGCTTGGAGCGACACTACTTCGCCGCCGTCAGCGCCTTATTGAGTCGCGCCTTGCGGCGATTCGCCGCATTTTCGTGGATGATCCCGCGCTTGGCAGCTTTATCGATAGCCGCGATTAGTGTGCGGACTTGCTCCGGACTCGGAGTTTGCACGGAGCGCACTGTCTTCTGCATCGTTCGCAGACGTGTCACGACACTGCGATTGCGCAGCGATCGTTTCACTGTCTGCCGAGCGCGTTTGGAGGCTGACTTCGTGTTTGCCATGTAATCAAAAACTTATGGAGCTGCACGCTCGCGAGCGCATTGCGATTGTCAACCCCTGAAGGTTTTCCCAGTCTGGATTCACACGCCGGCGCGCAAGCGGCGCATCTGTCCAAGGGCTGAGCGCTACAAACGCTTGTCCAGTTCGAGCTTCGCTTTTTGCCGCTGAGCAGCGACCGCCCCACCTTTTCGCATTTGTTCGACGGAAAGCGAACCGCCGGAAACTGGAGCAGAAATTGTCTGGTCTTGGTTCTGAGGTTTTGCACTCGCGGTTACGAAAGTATTAGCGGGTTGCGGTCGCGGTGTCTTTGCGACCTTCGGCAAGTGCTCAGGGGTGATCTGTACGAGTGCCCCAAGTGGGACGCGATCATAAAGTACGGCAACATCGCTCGACTTCATTCGAATGCAGCCGTAACTCGCAGGGCGACCGATAGTCTTCTCCTGTGGCGTGCCATGAATGTAAATGCAACGCTGAAAAGCATGCGCGTTTTGCGCTTCGAGCCCGCGCAACCAGATGATGCGCGTGGTCACCGGGTCGCGTCCGGGAGCATTGGGCTGAAGAACTTCGCCAGTTAATCGCCGATTGTGGAAGACTGCGCCGGTGGGTGCGTTGTCACCAATTTTTTTCTCGACGGCGAGGTAACCCAGAGGAGTTGTCATTCGTCCCCAATAATCGCCAAGGCCGAACATGGAGGTGGACACTGGGTAAGTCGCTACTTTGCCGCCGTTCTGAACAAACATCAGCTTCTGATCGCGCACGCTGACGATAAGCTGGCTCGATGTATCGACGGGCGTAAGAGCGAACGCAGATGTAATTGAAATGAAACTAAAAATTAGTGCCGGAAGCCGAAGCATGGGCAACTTCTTACTCGACAAATTTGAATTTGTCACGCAGGAATTGCATCGCCTGTTCCTGACCTGCCAAAATTGATCTTTGACCAGCCACTACTGAACGAAGAGACACAGACGTAAAGGAAACCGCCCTGGAACATCAGCAGGAACGGCACTGAGAAAAACTGGCGATGCGCGATCGCGAATATCACGAAGTACGTGAAATAGATTGCGAAACCCAGTTCGGCCAGCGGAAGGGCTGATTTGAGCGGCCGGTATTTGCAGCTGCGCCATGCCTGGGACCTTCGTTCAATGCCATACTTGGGTGTGCGCGTGAAGTCGGATTTGTGGTTGATGAGCGCTTCCAGAACTGCTCGAGCGTTATTGAGCGAAAGACCGATTCCCAACGCAAGCAGGCATGGCAAAAAGAGAATCTCTTTCATCCATGTCCGTGGATGCAGCTCGCGTTGGGCACAAATATAAAAAACCGCCACCGAAGCCGATGCTGCGAGAAAAATTGGAATATCAATCAGCAACGTGCGCAGCCACCCACCCTGAGGTCCTCCGGACGAGGGGTGCAAAAGCACACAGAGACAAGCAAGCAGCAGGTAGGCGAAGTTAGACATCAAATGCCCGGTGGCTTCGAGCTTGATCGGGAACGGAAGGCGGCTGCGCCAAATGGTGGGCAATAATTTCTTACAGGTTTGAACAGAACCTTTCGTCCAGCGATGCTGCTGAGACTTGAAGCCATTCATGTCCACCGGCAGCTCGGCCGGAGTCACAACGTCCGAAAGATAGATAAATTTCCAGCCCGCGAGCTGGGCGCGATAGCTAAGATCGAGATCCTCGCACAGCGTATCATATTGCCAGCCTCCGCTTTGCTCGATACAAGAACGCCGCCAGAGTCCGGCCGTTCCGTTGAAGTTGAAAAAACGGCCGCTGCGGCTGCGAGCGGTTTGTTCCAGCAAAAGATGTCCGTCCAAAAAGATCGCCTGCATGCGCGTGAGCAACGAATAACCGCGATTTAAATGTCCCCAGCGGGTCTGGATCATTCCCACTTTCGGGTCGGTGAAGTAATGGATGGTTCGCTGCAATAAATCTTTTTGCGGAACAAAATCGGCATCCAGGATACAAACAAATTCGCCTTCGGCAGCCTCGAGCCCTATCGCCAGCGCGCCGGCTTTGAAACCAGTGCGATCGACTCGATGAATACGTTGAACATTAAAGCCACGCTGTTGTAGTTCTTTCGCGCACGCAGCAGTGATCTCGCGAGTTTCGTCGGTCGAATCGTCCAGTACCTGGATTTGCAGAAGCTCCCGTGGATAATCCAATTCGCTCACAGAACGAAGCAAGCGCTCGGCGACGTACACTTCGTTAAAGATTGGAAGTTGCACCGTGACCTTTGGCAACTTTTCAAAATAACGTGACGGCACCGGCGGCCGCTTCCGGTTTTTGAGGTATAGATAGATAATGAAATAGCGATGGATGCCATAAGTGGACAGGCCGATGAGCACACCCAGATAACAAATCGACCAGATAATGTGTCCGAGGCTTCCTTGCATGGGAGTTCTACAGCTGCCAATCGTTGAGGCAGTAAGCCCGACATGATGCCGCTTTCACCATGTGCGTCAATTCAAAAATCGTAGTTTTGCCTCTGAAAATTGCCGCCGCATTCTGTTGATACACAACAATCTCCTCTCGGTTTTCGTAATTGGGAGGGCGAACGGTCTGGCAATCTCTTTGATTGTCAAAGGCCGGGCGATTTTTTCGTGCGCATTGGACTGACCCATCGGTCCCGACCCGCCTTTGCTGGCGACATTCATCCTTGCCTGTAGCGCCGAGCAGAGTAACGGTGATGGGCCAATTTTCGCAATCGGCAGGCATCAGTTGGGAGACACCATGACGAAACGAAGGCGCGACCGTTTCGAGCGTTTTAAGATCATCTTTCCTATTCTTCTGGCAGGATGGATCCCGTCCATCCTCACGCTCATTGTTTCCTATACGATCCTGCGCGACACCCTGGAATTCAGAATCCTGCGCGACCGGCAAACCTTAATTCAACTGGTGGCACACCTCGTCGCTCATGACCTGAGCCGCAGCAGCAGCGTTATTGAATACTATCAGACGCTGCCGGAAATGGTGAAAAATTTAAGCGCGCCGAATCCGCAACTTGCTCAGCAATGGCTCAACTCCGCGTTTTATTCCCATCCGCAGATCGACGGGATGTTCATCACCGCCGCGAACGGCGAGTTGATCGCGTCGATCCCCACGGCTTCAGAGATGATCGGCAAGGATTTCGGCTCCGAATACTGGCGCGAGCCAGCGGCGGCGGCAGACGCTACCTTTGTCTCCGCAATTCATCCCAGGCTGTCGGATAACCGGCCCGTTACTGATATCGTCGGCGCAGTGCGCGCGCCAGACCGGACCCTCCTGGGTTACGTAGGAGTCTCTGTTCTGGTGGAAAGAATTGGCAGGCGCCTGTCCACGATTGAGTTTTCAGATCGGCTTGTTTTTGAGGTACTCGACCAAAACGGGGTCGCGCTTTTTGCCAGCGATTTCAAGCCAAATCCCGTAACACCGGCACCGAAGGCAAACGAAGGATTAATCAAAGAGATCAGCCAGAGCAAAAGCGGGCATTTCGAGCGGAACGGTAACCTTTATTCTTTCAGCCCGATTGAATCGAGTGGTTGGGTAGCCGTAGTGGAGCAGCCGAGAACCCTGGCTTACAAACCGGTTCACGATCTTTTGGGACGAATGACAGTACTGGCAGCCTGGTTGATCGTTCTCACCGCGGTCTTCGCGTGGCTGGGCAGTGCGTATTACCAGCGTCAGCTGGAAGCCAAGCAGCGGCTGGAGCGCGAAGTGATCTTCAACGAAAAAATGCTTGCGAACATGCCGAGCGGCATCGCTTTCATCGATCCGGCTTCGCGCCGTTTCCTCCACGCCAACTATGCGTTCGCCCAGATGGCGGAACGTTTTGGCGACGTGCCACCCAGTCGCGACATCACCGAAACGACCTACGACGACGTGAAGATCGCCCCACCCGGTGCGATTGAAAGAGTGCTTACCTTTGGAACGCCATTTCAGCTAATTGAGCACCCGCTGAAAGATAAGACGGGTATGACGCATTTTTTGAATATCAATCTGCTCCGGCTGCAAGGCTC
>QHPC01000152.1 GCA_003218915.1 Verrucomicrobiota bacterium | reverse complement strand
AGCTTGTTTGCAAGCTCGTTTTGTTGTGCGTGATCATTCGGCAAAAATTCATGAAGCGGTGGATCAAGAAAACGAATCGTGGCGGGCAAACCTTTCAAAGCTTTGAAGATGCCAATGAAATCGTCGCGTTGGTAAGGAAGGAGTTTGGCCAAAGCCCGCGCCCGTTCATCTTTCGTACCAGCAAGAATCATCTCTCGCATGGCGTCAATGCGATTGCCTTCAAAGAACATATGCTCTGTGCGGCAGAGTCCGATGCCTTCCGCACCGAATGCGACTGCGTTTGCAACCTGCTCGGGCGTATCCGCGTTTGTGCGCACGCCCAGTGACCGAAATTCGTCCGTCCACTTCATCAGTTTTGCGTACTCCTGATAAGTGACGCTCTTTTTCGGATCCAAGGAGCGATCGATCAGCACCTGGACGATTTCCGACGGTGCAGTGGCCACTTCGCCGGCAAACACCTCTCCCGCGGTGCCGTCAATGGAGATGTAATCGCCTCGATTTAAGGTCGTGCCATTCGCGCTGAGTGTGCGCTTCTGGTAATCGATTTGAATCCCGGTCGCGCCGCAGACACATACCTTTCCCATTTGCCGCGCAACGAGGGCCGCATGCGAAGAAACGCCACCGCGTGAAGTCAGGATGCCTTCCGCGGCTATCATGCCGCGCAGGTCTTCAGGCGAAGTTTCAATGCGGGCGAGCACGACTTTCTCACCCTTCTCGGATCGCACCACGGCTTCCTCCGCATTAAAGACGACGCGACCACAAGCCGCGCCCGGGCCGGCGGCAAGGCCGGTGCCGATCTTTTTCGCTTGTTTCGCTGATTGCCGGTCGAAAACCGGCGCCAAAAGATGAGCCAGCGAATCGGCCGGGATGCGGCGCACCGCATCTTTTTTTGTGATTAATTTTTCACCGACCATATCGACTGCAATACGGACGGCGGCGTGACCGGTGCGTTTGCCGTTGCGAGTTTGCAAAATGTAGAGGCGATTTTCCTCCACTGTGAACTCGAGGTCCTGCATGTCTCTAAAGTGACGTTCAAGGATCGCGCGGACCTTCATAAGCTCTTTGTGAGCTGCGGGCATTTCCTTCGCCAAATCGGCAATTGGATGAGGTGTGCGCACGCCCGCCACCACGTCCTCGCCCTGAGCGTTGATCAAATACTCGCCGTAAAAAACTTCTTCACCGGTCGCCGGATCACGCGTAAATGCGACCCCAGTAGCGCTCGTTTCGCCCATGTTCCCGAACACCATCGTCTGCACATTCACGGCCGTTCCCCAGTCGTGTGGGATGCCGTATTTCCGGCGGTAAACCATCGCGCGATCGTTCATCCACGAGCCAAAAACCGCTCCGATTGCGCCCCAAAGCTGCGCCTGCGGATCTTGCGGGAAAGATTTTCCGGTGTGCTCTTTAATTAATGCTTTGAACCGTTGCACAAGCTCTTTGAGATCGGCGACTGTCAATCTGACATCCGGAAAGTCGTGTTTGCCGTAGCGTTCGTCCTTCAGACGTTCGATCACGGTCTCGAAAGGTTCATGGTCTTCGCCCGGCCGTTTCTGAACCCCCATGACCACGTCGCCGTACATTTGCAGGAAACGCCGGTACGAATCCCAGGCGAAACGCGCGTTGTTTGTTTTTTTCGCGACAATCTCGACGACATCGTCATTCATCCCGAGGTTCAGGATGGTGTCCATCATGCCGGGCATGGAATCACGCGCGCCCGATCTTACAGAAACGAGCAAAGGTCGTTCCTCGTCGCCGAATTTTTTCCCGACGGATTTCTCAACTTTTGCCAGCGCTGCCGCGACCTCCGCCTCCAGCTGTCGCGGATAGGTCCGGTTATTAGCGTAAAAGTGAGTGCATACTTCGGTCGTGATGGTGAACCCCGGTGGCACCGGCAGGCCGATGCGCGTCATTTCGTGGAGATTCGCGCCTTTGCCGCCCAGCAGCGATTTCATACCGCCTGATCCATCTGCGTGGCCGTCCCCGAAGTAGTAAACGTAGCGCGGTTTTTTCGTTTTTTTCACGCGAGCGCGGCTACTCGCGTGTAATTTCGGTCTCTTTGATCTGCGCCGAGTTGATTTTCGAACCGTAGATTTACGTCTTGTGGCCATATTTAGAATGCGGAAAAAATCGCCAAGGAACGAACGGGCCAAAGTAGTTTCGGGTGTCGCCCTGTCAACGATCCTGAAAACTCGAAGAGTCGTGTTGTTTGGCGGTCAGAAACCATTACAGCCGACCTAGCTGCCCAGAAAGCCCAACCAGCGGTTAAGCTGGTGCGCCTTCGTTGTTCGTCAGAACTTCAGCAATTGTTGCCGTAAAGTCATCGACGCCGGTACTCGGCACGATGATGCTGTTGCGGCGACCATGAGCTTCTTCGGTGATGCGCAAGAATCTCCCGCGCTCGTTTTCTCGGAGCTCCACGTAAAAATGCTTGCGCTCTATCTGCAGTTCTCTCGCCTCGATGATGTTATCCATTTTCCTCTGAAGGCGCCGACTCTACCGCATCCGATTTGGGGAATGGAAGAAAAATCAGCAGAATTTGTGCAAATTCTTTGGGCGCCGGAGGCAGCTGGCCACCCTCTATGGTTGCCAATCGCGCACTAGAAGTTTCGATCGCAGGCGGGCAGATACCACAACGCCATTAGGTTGCGGTGCTGGCTGCTCACAACTGCCGACCTTGTGCCAGGCGAAGAGAGCATTGGCGTCTATCGGGTCGATTTTCGACAGTCACGCGGCTATTTCATCGGCGCGAAAAAAATCAGCGGAGCCTGAGGAGCTCAGCGGCCGATCTCGTCAAGCACTTCGCCGATCGCGTCGACAAGGTCCTCCACGTCTTTCTCGTTGATGCGGCCTATGGTTCCGATCCGGAAGGAATCGGCCTGGGTCAATTTCCCGGGATAGATGACGAAGCCGCGCGCACGGAGACGACGATAAAAATCTTCGAATTGGAATTTCGGATCATCTGGATAACGAAACGCGGTAATGATGTTGCTCTGGCGCTCTGCGGGCAAGTATTCGGCGAAGCCAAGCCTGCCCATTCCCGTTCGCAATGTCTTGTGATTAACGTGGTAGCGGGCGGCGCGAGCGGCGACGCCGCCTTCTTCGCGCAGCTCTTCGAGCGCTCTTGCGAAGGCAAGGAGCGCATGCGTGGGCGGCGTGAAGCGGAATTGGCCATTCCCTTCAAAACCTTCCCATTGTGCGAGCAGATCGAGACTGACACTTCGGGCACGGCCTTTGGTTGCTACGAGCGCTTCGCGTCGCGCCAGCACGAAGGAGAAGCAGGGAACGCTTTCGAGACATTTGTTAGGGGAAGAAATTAGATAATCGATTTCCAATTTGCTCAAATCAAGAGGAACACCGCCGAAGCTGCTCATCGCGTCGAGAATGAATTCGCGACCAGCCGCTTTCACAATTCGCGCGATCTCCTCGATTGGATTCAAAATGCCCGTAGTAGTCTCGCAATGCACAGTCGCGACATGAGTGGCGGCTGATTCTTCCTCGATCAGGCGTTGCACGGCCGCGGGGTGCGGCGATTCACTCTCCGGCCAGCGTGCCAGCCTGGTGGAAATTCCCAGTCGCTCCGCGATCATAGCCATGCGCTCGCCATAAGCGCCGTTCGCCAGCACTAAAAATCTCCCGTCCCGCGGTATCACTGATGAAATGACCGACTCGAGCCCGAATGTCCCACTTCCCTGCATGAGCACGGCTTCGTAACCCTGTTCGCGCGAGACATGGGCGATGCGAAGCAATTCCGAGCGAATGCCTGCAACCAGATCGATGAAGTCGGCGTCGCGCGAACCAATGTCGCGTTGCATCGCGGCTTTCACGGTCGCGCTCGTGGTGAGTGGTCCCGGGGTGAAGAGAAGCGGATTTTTCATTTCGCATTCGAGCGCAGGAATTGTGAAAAGCGTTCTTTCACTTC
>QHPC01000151.1 GCA_003218915.1 Verrucomicrobiota bacterium | reverse complement strand
TCGTCAGGCTCCGTCGGAGCGCGCGCGCGAAATCCGGGCTCATTGACTAAGCCCAAAGTTTTGAAACGTTCGCCGCGGGGAAACTTGCGGTTGTCGAGCATCTTCAAAAGGTCCATCAACCCGAAGCTGTCTTGCGCCGCTTGATTCCAGAAATGTTGATTGCCCCCGCTCCAGAGGTTCCAGGTGTTGCGCCCCATGATTTCCTCTGGCGAAAGCTCGATGCCGCCGTCCATCGGCTTGAAAATGTCGGCAGTAATTTGTGGAAAATCGGCAGTTGTTTTCTCTGCTGCTTTCGCTTCATCGATCGGCTCGTTTTTCTTGCAACCGCCAAACGTGAGCAACACGCATCCGATGAGGGAGAATCCGACTCGGGTGAGACAGAGAAGATCGCCCCTGACTGGCAGCAGTACCGTCACCGAGCCACCATTGATACGTCCTTGGCGAAATGCGTGGCAAGAAAATTCTAATGGGTCTGGAATTTTCTCGCTAGAAAATATCAAACAAACGCTGGCTGACTGCGAGAAGACCTAGGGCGGCACCGGGAAAAAGAACCGCGCGAATGAAAGCCTGATCACTCAATGGCGCGAACGCGCCCGTCTTGAGGTCACGGATCTCAGCCATCAGCTCGTCGAAGGTCTGCCGTTTCACTTCGCTTTCCTGACCCAACAGGCGAAACCGCCTCAGGTCATTGAGGGCTGTTTCACGCAATTGCTCGGCCGCGCGCCTGAGCAAAATAGCGCTGCCCACTGCCCACGCAGCCGTGATAACATAAATTACGACGAGGCAGGCCGGCCAAGTCCAATTATCAAAAATCGAAGCGCGCGCCACAACTATCAAGGTGAGGACGAGCAGCGGATACCAGATTAGCGGCGCAACTACCTGTGTGCGTTGTGCGACGAAAAAGATTTCGTGATACGCAGAAAGTTCCTTTTCGGTTAAGGGTGGTCGGCGATGAGAACGATCAACGACCTCGCGTCCCCATTTAGTTACTTCTCGGCCAAACATGCGGATGAAATTGCTGTTCAACTGAATGGCATCGACCACGTAAAACGAGAGAAGTAGCAGTCCAATACCAGCGAGATAAAAGACGATGTTATCGATCTGAAATGCAACCTCGCCCCGCGCGGGCGGCGGTGGTTGAGGAAACAAGTGCAAAACCGTAAACGCGAAAATGGAATACAAAACAAAAAGAATCCCAATTCGAATCAACCGCGGCCAGAATTTATTGCGGCAAAGATAGGCGTGCCATGCTTCTTCGGCGGAAAAGCGCGAAGTTCGGGCAGAGTCCTTCATCTGCCAGTGCTCGAAGCCGATGCCAAGGTCCCGCCACCGAAATCGCGTCAACGGTAATGGAGCAAAAGAAAATTCTGCCTCGATCTTCTTTGCGTTGGCACGGAGATCGAAACCGGCTTTGAACATGAAAAAGATTGCAAGCAGGAATGCTACCATGCGCAGCATTTCGGTAGGCCAGATGCTTATTCCCGAAAAAAAAGCCAGAGGCTCTTGAGGGGCGAAGTACTGGGCAACCAGAGCAACTATGAAAATAGTGACTGGGCCACCACACACCAACCAAAAGGTTGTGCTGACAAGCGCACGTTTTAGACGCTCAAGAGCAGTACCTCCTCCGGGCAATGTGCGCCTGGCTATGCTCACGCTGATCCAGGCTGCCATGGCGAGCACTGTGAGACCGAGGGCGATTAGCCACCAGATGACACCGTAACCGCTGCCCGTAAACAACCAATCCCGAAACCATGTATTATTTCTCTCATTTTTGCCGTAGCGTGACTCGAAAATAACTTTCGATTCGCCGGGGTCCCAGCGATACAAAGGGGGACTAAGATCATAGGCTCCGCGTCTGCTGATCTCGAAGATACGCGGTTGCCACGAGAGCGACTGCACATCTTCAAATCTTATTTTAGTGGTGGCGGCAAGCGTACCGACGTACATCGAGGTTTGATTGGTGTCGCGAAAAGGGGCAATGCGTTGTCGGCTATAAGCTTCCAGCAATGCGCTGCCAAAAGGTGAGGCGATGACCAGATTGTGCGTAGCGTCCCAATCATCGCGGCGCTCAAAATGCGCGTCATAGTTATTGGTAAAAAAAAGAGCAGCGGGAAATTCAGGACGTAACGCTCGCAAAATCATCAGTTTGTCATAAAGGTCCGAACCTAGCAGACCAATGGCGCGAATACCCGAACCGTCGTCTCGCTGCCAGCGGGCGTCGTCTTCCTTCATCCGCCGCGCTAAACGCCGGAGGTAATCCGATTGATTCAATCCTTCCGTCGCCTCAACCGCGACGGTCTTCTGGCCGAGCTGAGTTTGTTGCACCGGCTCGCGTTGATTGTCTTTGCTGGAGTCGCCTGGCAACCGACCATCGATCCCACGCAGATAATGATAGGAGTGAATCCGCGTTAACGCGTTCGTTTTTCCGGAGGCCTGAGAAAGGAATGTCTTATCCATGGATCGTCCGTAGTAAGTGTCCCACTCGCTCAAAATCACTATGTGGGCTGGCTTTGAAATAGGGCGACCGTCCGGGGTTACTTGAGGGACGGCCGCAATCCTGCGTCGTGCTAACTCCGTGATCAATTCACTTAAAATCCAGTCGTCCTGCGCGGTCGTGCGAACAAAATGCACGCCGCCACGAGGGCCGCGCGCTATGGATTCTTCAAGAAGTGTCTTTACATAATTTTTTGCACAATGCGGGCCGACATCTGCTGCAGAGAGAAGCGCAGGATCCGGGGCGGTCGCCCGCGGCGAAATAATCCAGACCCCATCCAGTGCTTTTTGCATCGTAGTGCTTAACGGGTACCAGCACGCTTCGCGAACCATGCTCTGCAAGCCCGTGGAATTTGCCGGGCCGATCAACTTGACGTCGATCTTATCGCGGATGTCCTCCGGCGCGAGCTGGTCGATCAAGGCGGCCAAGCAGTGCAATGGGTTAAGGTTAAAATTTGCCGCGGGTAACCAGACTACAACAACGCGCTTGGTGTCCTTGGGAAACACCTTTTTAGGATCGTCTATGGCTTCACATTCCTCCCATGGTAGTAGCAAGGCGCGCTCAATAAGCGGCGAAGACCCGTTTACCGCTGGGGGCGGCCAGGCGGCAGTGACGAAACCGAGATGCTCGCCATCGACCGGGACGAATCCGCTCTCACTTAATCCTTCAAGTACAGCCTTGCGCGAGCGCAACCGCGACTCGGCTTGTTCGCTGTACGGTCCGGCGTCGAGCATCACCGCCAGGAACAAAACTTGTCCGGGAAATTTGCTAGCGCGTTGGCAAAAAAGATCGCTCAACGCATAGATGTCGTGCGATTCGGCGCTGCCTTTTTTAATCACGCCTTTCTCGATTTGTTCGTCCAGCAATGATTTTTGCTTTTGAGCCACACCAATCGGGTCTTGCCACAAGCGCGCATCGACGTCCTGCTGGGCAATAACGGGAGCAGTCTTTTCGGTCGGCACCGACGGGCGTTCGCTTACGAGGGGCTTGTACGTTGCGATGACTCCGGCGAGAACCGCCAGCAGGGGCAATAGGGTTCCCCAAGGTAAATCAAATTTTGGTTTGTTGTTATCTACCATGATCGCTTCCGCCCGCATTGAGTTGCGGGCAACCGGCAGTCGTTAGACCAGCTGCTCGTGCTTCATCTACTGGTTCGTTCTTCGGACAGCGAGCCAAAGCCAGAAACGCATGTGCACGTACCCAACTTCCGACTCGTGCGAGAGGGGGAAGATCGCCTATGCCTGGCAGCAACACCTTCAACGAGCCGTCATTGATATCTTCTTCGTGAGCTCTAAGGCAAGAGAATTCTAGCCAAGGAACCGCGGCTTCCCAGCCCCGGAAAGCTTTCGGGGCTGCCCAAGCCGTCATGCCTTTGAGTCATTCGACGAATTCCAGTTCAATTGGAACGTCGATATACCCTTTGTCGTGCGCCTCAGTCAGAAATTTGCGGATAGCCGCGCGTCCAGTCTCACCATAGTCGCGGGTAAATTCATTCACGTACATACCGATGAATTTACTGGTGAGCTTCGTGCTCATGTCGCGGGCGTAGGGAAGCGAATGACGCACCGCCTCATCTCGATGCGCCAGACCATAATCGATGCTTTCGCGAATAATTTCGCTTAGCTCGTGGCGGACTGGTGCCGGGACATCCTTGCGGATGACATTGCCACCCAGAGGCAACGGCAAGCCAGTTTGTTGCTTCCACCACTCCCCGAGGTCCACAATTTTCTCGAAACCGGATTGCGCATAGGTGAGTTGCCCCTCGTGAATGATTAAGCCTGCATTCGCGCGACCACTTTTGACTGCGTCAAAAATTTTATCGAACGGCACTACAACATAATCAAACTTTCCAAGGAAAAGCTGAAGCGAGAGGAACGCGCTTGTCATCTCGCCCGGCACAGCGATGACACAGCTGCGCAAAGATTCACGAGCATCGACATCTTCATTCGGCGTAGGACGGTCAAAAGCGGCGTCAAGTTCGCCACGGCGAATCCGTCCTGTGGCGGACCGCCGCACTCCAAAGCGCGCTGCCTGCGCAAAAGATCCGGAATCGGGCGCCTGCCCGCCGTAGCCTTGGCGTCGGCGGGTTGGACGTTTTTTGACAACAACTGGACCATATCCGTCGCCCATGCTCGCCCCGCACGGCAGCAGCGCGTAATTGCTGGCCACGTACGCATACGCGTGAATCGAGATCGCGGAGATATGCAGCTCGCCGCGCCGCGCTCGCTCGTTCAGCGTCTGAATGTCTTCCAGCCGATGGTC
>QHPC01000150.1 GCA_003218915.1 Verrucomicrobiota bacterium | reverse complement strand
TTCTCCACGCTGCTCTTTTTTTACCGCGATTTCTTCTTTTACAAAGGTGTTGTAACCGAACCAGGCTGCGCCGCCGAAGATGATCAACGCCAGTAACAGCACGAAGAGCCACTTCATGACTGGCAGAACGTGATCGAGACGCCAAGCGAAATCCCAGAGCGACGCCGAACCAGAAAACACCAAGACAACCCGGGATCCATTACAAGAAGAATCGTGTGCGAAGAGTCAATCGCCGCCACTGAAATCGGCCTTGCCTACGAGGCCTCGGTTCCAGATTCGCTCCCTGGGAAAAAGCGATGCCAGAGCCGTCCGATCGTCGGCTCTTCCCGGTTGCTCCAGGTAAAATGGCAATCCTGGCAGTAAAACTCCTTGGGAATGATTTTGAGCGCACAAAGCACACCGACCAGCGCAGGAGTCATAAATTTTCGAGTCATCTGTGGATATTCGATATTCGAAGAGCTGCATTGCGGGCAACGAACAAGGGCCGCGGAGATATCGGGATCAGTCGCCTCCCATTCGACCATGAGATTTTGGGCCCTTTCGAAATCGGCGTCGTCGACCATTACTTTCGCGTTCGCCAGCGGGCGCGACATGAAACCAACCTGCTGCAAAGGCGCCTCATTGTGGACATCAGCGCGTAACCCCGCATCTTGGAAGCGCCGTTTTAGTTGCCTCGCCTTGGCCGGATCATTGAACGTGGCAATCGTAACCATAAATCTTCGGCGGTATTAACACCGTGTGATCAAACATCAACTAATGGTCAAGTGCAAGATTTGAGGTCACGCCCCTGGCGGAAACCACTTGTAAAGCATCAAGTACACGAGAACGCCTGTGACTGAGACGTAAAGCCAGATTGGGACCGTCCAACGCGCGATTCGCCTGTGGCGATCCCATCGGCGCCGAAAAACCTGAACCAGCGTGATAATCACCAGAGGTAGCGTCACAAAAGCAAGCAGAACGTGCGATGCCAGTATCGGAAAGTAAATTGCGGCGATCCATCCCGTGTATCCCGAAGATTTTTCGCCGACATTCGCGTGATAAATGATGTAACCCGTCAGGAAACAAACCGAGGAAACCACGGCGGTGATCATGCACGCCATGTGCCGGCGCCACGCGCCATGTCGAATGAAGTACCAGCCCATTGAAATAAAGACTGTGCTCACCAAATTGAAGGACGCGTTAAGAGCGGGAAGATCGGAGATTGATATCACGTTGAAGCGTTGAACCGTTAAAACACTACATTGACCTATCGCTTCAAGGCTTCAACGATTTAACGATTAACCAACACCATGCCGCCCGTCCTCGAACCACCCCAGGTTCGGCCGCACCGACGACGTCGGAAATCAACCTGGGTGCGTCGAATCGCCGTCAGCCTCGTGCGCCTGGTGATTCTTGCCATGATTCTTGGGATTGGCGGCGGCAGCTATTACCTCGCCAAGAGAGGATTTGGCCGTCAATGGCGCTACCGCGTAGTGGAGGAATTGCGCAAGCACGGAGTCGAAGCCAGCATCGGGCGTCTGACGCTGGACCCGTTTCGTGGTCTTGTCGCAAAAAACGTACGGATTTTTGATTACAAGAATCGCGAGAATACGCTGGCCCTGATCAGCGAAGTCTCGCTCGATATCAATTACGCCGCGCTCATCCACCATGAGCCGTTTCTCAACGCGCTCGATGTGCGTGATGCGCAAATCATTCTTCCATTCAAGACCGCGGACGAAAAAGGCGACAGAGCCGTGCTCACCAACTTGCGCGCCCATGTTTATTTTCCGCCGGAACAAATTTACGTGAGTCAGGCGGAGGGAATTTTTTGCGGGATTCGAATTTCTGCGACTGGCCAACTAATCAAGCGCGAGAATTATCAACCGTCGCCTGCGCTTTCAGCTGAAGAATGGCAAAGGCGATTATTGATTGCACAGCGCGTGGTGAACGAACTGCAAAAGTTCAGGTTCCCCGGCACGCTCCCGTCGTTACAGATAAAATTTAGCGGCGACGTCGCCGAGCTCGAGAGGGCACACGTGGAAGCGACCCTCCGCGGCGATCGACCGCAACGGGGCAGCTATGAAATGAAAGACCTCTCCGCCGCAGCAGAATGGAACAACCAGCAACTGAATATTGCACATTGCGAATGGAGTGACGGTATGGGCAGTTTTGCCGGGCGCGCCAATTGGAATGTGGAAGGCAGCAAGGCGAGTTTGCAAGCGCGCAGCAGTCTGGATTTGAAAGCGTTTCTTGACGCATTCGGACTTGGCGAGCCGGTTGCCACAATCGAATTTCAAGCGCCGCCAGTCGTCGAGATTTCCGGCTCGGTAAATTTTGGGACCGATCGCTTCAAGCCAGATATCATCGGACACCTTGCCTTTGGCCGGTTCACTTACAAGAAAGTTCCTTTTTCCGATCTCACAGCTGATTTTTCGTGGGACGGCGAGCGCACACTGGTCAGGGACCTGCGCCTGCGCCATCAAACCGGCCAGGTTCGGGCCGACCTTTTCGATGCGCCGGCGGATTTTCGTTTGAACATCGAAAGCACAATAGTCCCGGAAGCGGTCCGCGGGATCGCGCCCCCGGAGCTGAATGAATTTCTCCGGCAGTGGGAATGGCTACGTTCGCCTGCCATTCGCCTCGCAATCCGTGGTCAGGATCACAATCCGGCGACTTGGAAAGGTGATGGGAGCGTCATTTTGGGACGCAGTCGGTTCCGCGGCGCATGGATGAACAGCGCGGATACCAAAATCCACTTTGCCGATGGCGCGCTTAGTTGTGAGGATTTGCATGTAACGCGCAACGAGGGCTCCGGCACGGGCAGTTTTAGTTACGATTTTAAAAAACACGAGGTACGCATCTCTAATATTAAAAGCTCACTGAATCCCGCCGAGGTGATTTTTTGGATTGATCCAAAAATTTGGAACGCTGTCGCGCCATATAAATTTCGCCGGCCACCCTCGGTCACAGCGAACGGTTTATATCAGTTTCACGGCGGCAAGAACACGCGTCTGGAAGTTAAGGTAGAAGGCGCGAACGGGATGGATTACGTCTTTCTTGGAAAGACCTTGCCCTTCGATCGCATCTTTGCGCGATTGCTCTTCACTAACGACCGGTTGCAAATCACCGATCTTCGTGGCGCGCTTCTCGCAGGCACGCTGCGCGGGAACGCGGACATCTCACTGGCGAAAAATGATCCGCGTTATCGGGCAAATATTTCGGTAAGCGAGATTAATTTCCCGCTGCTGACTAACTTGTACTACAATTACAAGACAGCGCTGGGCCTCTTCAACGGCACGTACGATTTCAGCGGCCTCGGCAGCGATGCCCGCACCATGCGGGGCCGTGGAAAAGTGGAAGTCACCAACGGCGATGTTTTCGCTATCCCGATTTTCGGCCCGCTCTCAGGAATTCTAAACCGAATTGTGCCGCGCAGCGGATACAGTATCGCACACAGAGCAACCGCGAACTTCAAGATTGATGAGGGGATTATTCATACCGACGATTTCGACGCAGACGGCACGCTCTTTAACATGCTGGGTCACGGCGATGTTCATTTTCTGGATGACAAGCTCGATTTTAATGTGCGGCTAAACATGAAAGGGCCCGGCTTTGTGCTCACACCGGTGTACAAACTTTTCGAATACGCCGGCACAGGGAGCTTGAAGAAGCCGGATTGGCGCCCAGCTGTCTTGAAGAGCCAATAGTGAAGAGAAACGAAACGAAGAAACGCCGACACGGCGAAACGGCGACGTCGCCGACTCGCCCCTTCACCGACCTGTCCGCCGTAGCCTTGGCGAAGGCGGATTCGCTGATTCATCCAACTCTTCTCGGCGCGCATATGTCGATTGCCGGTGGTGTCGACATGGCGATTGAGCGCGCGCGTTCGATCAACTGCATTGCAATGCAAATGTTCGTGAAAAACAACATGCAGTGGTTCGCTCGCCCGCTTACTCGCGATCAAATCGCGCGCTTCCGCGAACATCGGCAACGCGGCGAATTGTTATCGATCTTCGCGCACGCGAATTATCTCATCAATCTCGCCGCCACGAACGGGCAGTTTCACGCAAATTCGATCCGCTCGCTATCAGAAGAATTGGTTCGCGCCGATCAGCTGGAACTCCCATTTTTGGTTTTGCACCCCGGCGCACACCTCGGCGCGGGCGAAGAAGCGGGTCTTGAAAAAATCGCGGAATCGATTGACTCCGTCCTTTCCGGTCTGCCAAAAATCAAAACGCGGATCGCGCTGGAAACGACCGCTGGCCAGGGGTCGTGCCTCGGACACAAGTTCGAGCACCTTGCATACATTATCAGCCGCGTGCGTGAACCGAATCGATTGAGTGTCTGCCTTGACACGGCGCACGTTTTTGCTGCGGGCTATGAGATGGGCGGCGAGGCTTCGGTTCGGAAGACATTCCGCGAATTCGATCGTGTGGTTGGCTTGGATCGTCTGGTGGCAATTCACCTGAACGATTCCAAAACTTCCCGCGGTTCACGGGTGGACCGACATGAACATATCGGCAAGGGCAAAATCGGCCTTCCTGTTTTCCGCTTCATCATGCGTGACCGCCGATTCCGCAAGATCCCAAAAGTACTCGAAACCCCGAAGGGCAAAGATTTACGAGAAGATGTGGTCAATCTAAAGACGCTGCGCCGATTGGCAGAAACGCGCGGCGCCAACCACGCAGTGTCACTCTGAGCGGAGCGAAGCGCAGTCGTGATCAGCCGAATTGTAAAAGGATAGCGATAGAACTCTCCCTGGCCGGCCTTCACAGATGCAATGATGACCAGCACCGTGTTCAACACCCAAAGCCCGATCAAGATCGGAATGCCGATGAGAACGACACAGAGGATCGCCGCGACGGCGTCATAGATCAGCATCGAGATTTGGAAATTGAGCGATTCCTTTCCGTAGGCATCGATCTCAGGCGAGTCGCCACGTTTCATGAGCCAAACGATAAGCGGCCCCAAGATGTGACCCAGAAAATGAAAAAACAATCCGAGTAATGCGCTGGCGTGACAGAGGACACACCACGTTCGTACATCGGATGAAGTTGATGGGGGTGGTGAAGGCGTTTGATCCATATTTATCCTTTCACTTGCGTATCACAACGACTGCCCGCTGGCCGCGAGAAGCGCAAGGAAAAAGATTACGCTGCTTTTGCACGCTCGATGTGTGCGCCAAGTTCGCTCAGTTTCTCATCGAGATGTTCGTAGCCGCGGTCGATGTGATAAACGCGGGTAACTTCGGTAATTCCGTCGGCCTTCAATCCTGCGAGGACCAATGCAGCCGACGCGCGCAGGTCGCTCGCCATCACCGGTGCACCGAGGAGACAATCAACACCATCAATTACCGCGGTCGCCCCCTCCAACTGCACCTGCGCACCCATGCGCTTGAGCTCCGCCACGTGCATATAACGCTGCGGAAAAACATTTTCGGTGACGGAACTGGTGCCCTTGCTAATGGAGAGCAACGCGCACATCTGCGCCTGCATGTCGGTCGGGAAGCCGGGATATGGTGCCGTTGTTAACTCCAGCGCGCTGGCGTCTCCGTTAGGCAGGATCGAAATCGCATGGTCGCCAACATTGATATGAAAACCGCATTTCGCCAGCGCATCGGTGACTGCGCGAAGATGCTCTGGTTCCACTCTCTTGACGGTGACTCCCTTTCCGGCAATTGCGCCTGCGACCAGAAATGTTCCAGCTTCAATCCGGTCGGGGATCACCCAGTGTTCCGCGCCGTGCAAATCGGGCACACCTTCGATGATGATTCGACGCGTTCCCGCGCCTTCGATCTTGGCGCCCATTTTATTCAGGAACGTTGCAAGGTCTACCACCTCGGGCTCCTGTGCCGCACCTTCAATTACTGTCACACCATCGGCTAGAACGGCAGCCATCATCACGTTGTCGGTACCGAGGACGGTTGGGCCGAATTTACTCTGCATGTTGATAATCGCTCCGCTCAATTTCGGCGCAAAAACCTTGATGTCGCCGCTCTCCACGCGCACCGCTGCGCCGAGCGCTTCGAAACCCTTAAGATGCAAATCAATTGGCCGGTCGCCTATGACGCAACCGCCGGGCAAAGCGACGGTCGCCTCTTTGCAACGGCCCAGTGACGGTCCAAGCACGCACACGGAAGCACGCATCTTGCGCACGACGTCGTACGCCGCGACGGAGTGGATCTTTTCTGCCGTGACGCTGACGGTTCCGCTTGCGCGTTCCACCTGCGCGCCCAAGTGAGCTAAGATTTGCAGCATGTAATGCGTGTCGCTGAGATCGGGCACGCCGTGAACGATACAAGGTTCTCGAGTGAGCAAGGTCGCGGCCAGGATCGGCAGCGAAGAATTCTTCGAGCCGCTGACCTTGATAGAACCAGAAAGCGGATGACCGCCGTGGACGAGAATCTTATCCATACCTAGCAAAAAGGAACCGTTTCACGGCGTTATAATCGTTCTTCGAACAAATGTCGCGGTAATTTTTTTCCGCCAGGGCCGAAAGAAGGGCCTCGCTTTGGCCGAGCCCTATTTCCAAGGCCAGCATTCCACCGGGGCGGAGCCGTGTGGGGGCCTGATCAATGAGCTCCCGCACCAGCTCATCGCCTCGTTTTCCGGCGAACAGTGCAACTTCCGGATCGTGCAATACTTCGCGCGAAAGGGTGTGCTGG
>QHPC01000014.1 GCA_003218915.1 Verrucomicrobiota bacterium | reverse complement strand
GGTGCGTAATCCATCCAGTGCGCGCTTCCACAAAGTGGTGATGGAAGAGGTGCCCGAGTCGGTGCGTGAGATGATTACGCCCAGCGTGCAGGCTCTGGCCGAACTCACTGCGCGCATTAAGATGCTCGAACTAGAGATCAACACCCTGGCCCAAATGAAGTATCCGCAAAGCGCGCAACTCCAGCAGATCCCCGGGGTCGGACCAATCACGGCCCTCTATTTTGTCCTCAAGATTGAGGATCCAAATCGTTTCGCACACGTGCGCGACGTCGGAGCCTACGCCGGCTTATGTCCACGGCGCGATCAAAGCGGCGAGAGCGACCCGCAGCTGCGTATCTCCAAGCGCGGCGACGCTTACCTGCGTCGGCTGCTCGTTAGCGCCGCGCACTACATCCTCGGTCCCCTTCGGCCCGCAAAGTGCCTTGCGCGCTTATGGCCTGATGCTGGCGGCCGATGGAACGGCGCGGGCCAAGAAGCGGGCGACGGTAGCGGTGGCGCGAAAACTTGCCGTGCTGCTACTTAGTTTGTGGAAGAGCCAACAACCCTACCAACCTTTTCCCAGAGCTTGCCTAAATGGCGAGCAAAGAGGACCGACGATCTGGAACGATTGCGCTGCATCGCATGGAAACGACTGATTGAGAGACTTCGATAACCAGATGGCAACGTTCCACCCCATGACGGTAAGTTTGGATCTAAACATGGACCGAATCGAATCGAGTCCGCATGGAAGTCCGATCCCAACCGCCACCCCACCTTATTAACAAAGCAATGAAATGAATTTCATTTTTAACTTGAATGTCTTCTCATGGAAGACGATGCAGCCAACCGCTGACCGACGCAGAGCCCGCTTCTTGATGACTAAAACACGTTCAGCCTAAGCAAAGTCGCTTCAGCCAGCGGTGGCTAACGTTGTTCTCCTTGCGTCCAGAGATGCTCAAGCGCTTGGCTCTGGCCTCTTTGTCGCTTGAAACTGAAAAGCTCGACCGACAGTCCGATAAAAAGCAACAGCGTGGCAAAGAATGTATTCCCATAGAGCTGTGACCCCCGTGGAAACGCTAAACCAAGAGCCAGTAACGCCAGCGCCGGCGAGCTGCACCACAAGACGGCGGATCCTTTTCCAACGAGAATCCGCTGTGTTATGACTGAGAACGGCAACATGAGCCAGGAATAGAAATAGCCGAACGAAAGTGGGGTAAGCATCAGCATCAGCAAAAGGAGCATAGCAAATTCGATTGCATCGCTCTCTGCCGTTCGCTTCGCACGTTGCGGCATCGCTGCGATAAACACGATCCCGAGCGCCAGACCTACGCCGATGATGATCGCATTGACGGCTCGAAAGGTAAGATCCGCGAGATTTACATAAACTTGGGTGTGCGGAGCCGAAGCAACGTCGGCATCGACATGGCGAAGCAAGCGATTGCTCACCCCGATAAGAGATTGATTCTTCCACGTGTAACTACGCATCGGACGCTGCCCAACGGTGACTTCGCTGTATTTCAGCATTCCCGCGCTCCATTTCTCAAGGTCGTGCCACGCTCGTTCAAATCCTCGAAACGGCGCTGGTAAAATCAGAAGCAAAAACAATAGCGTCGCGACAAGACTAGCTGCCGCCTTCCAGTAACGCCGATAAACGAGATAAACGATCGCAAGTACCGGAAACGCCTTGATCGCGCCGGCAACTGCAATCAAGCCGCCAGCGATCACTTCACGGTTCGCACGCAGCGCAACGAAAGCGCCAACCATCAGCGCGAGCAAAACAAGGTTGGGCTGGCCAAGGTGGTAGCTCGACCAGATGTAAACAATCACCAGCAGACTTGGAATGAGATATAGCCACGGATGTATTTTGTCGCGCTGGCCCGTAGCGAGAATGGCGCTCAGTTTTGCGCTGCAAAACCAGGCCACAGAGTTGATCGCAACCAGAAGAAGAATCAATCCGCCCTGGCCAAGCAGGCTCGCGCCGGCCAGAAAAAGCGCACATGGCGGCGGATACATGAAATCGTATTTCCCAGCGCGAAAGAAATAGATTTCGTCACCAGCCAGCACATGTTTGCCGGTGGCATACCAGAGTTCGTAATCGAAGATGGTGTGGCCGCGCAGGTACCGCAGGAGGGGAAGCACGGAAAAGACTGTGGCCGCTGCCACAAACGCCCAAAGTGACACGCGAAATCCGAGCGAGTTATTGAATCGACGCTTGAAAGTTGACCACAATGCCATCGCTGATGAGCCGTCAACTCTGTCATGTTGAGCGAAGCGAAACATCTCTGATTATTTCGGGTGGTTCGACCTCAACAAGCACCGAGATTCTTCGCTTCGCTCAGAATGACAGGTAAGCCGCTCCTGGTTCTGCTCTCGCTTGGCCGAGTGTCTGGCGAATCATTTGGGCGACGCGATCGGCGGACGTGCCTTGTGCCAGTCTGTGCTCTGCTCATAGGCGTGCGCGATTTGCAAGATGCGCGCCTCATCGAGCGGTTTGCCTAACAACTGCAAGCCGACCGGCAGGCGATGACCGTCGACTTCGGCGAAACCGCACGGCAAACTGATCCCACAGATCCCAGCCAGGTTCGCTGCGATGGTGAAGATGTCTGCAAGATACATTTGCAACGGCTCTGCAGTGCGTTCGCCTAACTTGAATGCCGGCACCGGCGAAGTTGGTGAAATCAATGCATCGACTTTCGCAAATGCCTTCGCGAAATCCCGACGAATCAACTCCCGCACTTTTTGCGCGCGCAAATAATAGGCGTCGTAGTAGCCGGAGCTCAAAACGTAGGTGCCGAGAATAACTCGCCGTTTTACTTCCGGGCCGAAACCTTCCTGACGAGTGCGACCATAAAGATCGAGCACGTCCCTGGGATTTTCCGCTCGGTATCCATAACGAACCCCATCAAAGCGAGCGAGGTTGGCCGAGGCTTCCGCGGTGGCCAGAATGTAATAGACCGCCACTGCGTAATCAGTATGCGGCAATGAAACATCGACAATCTCCGCGCCTAACGAATTCATCTGTTTCACTGCAGCGGTAATCGCGGCTTTCACCTGCGGATCGGTGCCTTCAATCATGTATTCCTTCGGCACGCCCAAGCGTACCCCGCGCAAATCGTTTCCGAGCTTGGCAGCGTAGTCAGGCACGGGCTCGTTGAGAGAGGTGGAGTCTTGCGGATCATGACCCGCGATCACGTTCATGATGAGCGCGGAGTCGCGGACGGTTTTCGTCAACGGCCCGATTTGATCGAGTGACGACGCAAATGCGACCAGACCGAAGCGCGAGACTCGGCCATAGGTCGGTTTGAAACCTACAACGCCCGAAAGTGCAGCCGGTTGCCGAATGGAGCCGCCCGTATCGCTGCCTAATGCACCAAAGGCTACGTCCGCAGCGACCGCTGCCGCCGAACCGCCACTGGATCCGCCCGGAACGCGCGATAAGTCCCACGGATTACGCGTCAATTTCATGGCGGAATTCTCCGTCGACGAACCCATGGCAAACTCATCCAAGTTGGTTTTACCGAATGGAATTGCGCCCGCGGCGCGCAATTTTTGAATGACCGTTGCATCGTAGGTCGCCCGATGACCATGCAAAATCTTGGACCCGCAGGTACACGGCTGCCCCATCACGTTGATGATGTCTTTGATCGCAAGCGGGACGCCGCCCAGCGGAAGATCGACATTCGCCTTCTCTGCCTCCTTGGCGGCAGCGTCCATGTCGACAGAGAGATAAGCGCCGATCTCTCCATCCACTGCTTCAATGCGGGCTCGCAGCGCATCGACGACTTCGCGCGCGGAAACTTCCCGACTACGCAACAACGATTGCAGATCGGCGATGCTCAGCGCCGGCAGATCCTTCTCCGTCATTCTACGACTTTAGGGACGATAAAAAGATCGTTCGCCTTTCGGGGCGCATTGCTCAGCGCTTGTTCCGCCGTAAACCATTCGCTCGCCGCGTCCTCGCGGAAAACGTTAAAAATCGGAAGCGCGTGCGCGGCTGCTTCGACGTGACTTACATCCGCCTGGCGAAGTTTTTCAACGTACTTCAGCACATCATCCAGTTGCTTCTGAAAGGCGTTGGCTTCCTCTTCAGTGAGATTGATTCGCGCCAGTCTGGCGACGTACCCAACGTCGAGCTCCGAAGTCCCAGCCATGATTGTCGCTTACGAATGCAGATTGCTGATCAGCCAGATGACTGCGACGGCAAGCGCCACCACAAGAAGGAGAAAAATGATTTGGCCTTCTCGTCGCTCTTTGCGCAACGAACGAGGACGCCGGGCACTTCTGCTTTCGCGCACAGAAGCTCCGCCTTGCGCCCCGACTGAGACGCGGAATCGTTTATCGCTTCGATTGTTTTTTGGTCCTTGTTCCGTCCGGTCTTTCTTGATCAACGGTACCTTTGCAAAAAGCCGCTCGAGTTTTTCGAGCCTCTCACGCAGTTCCTCTTCCTGTCGCTCGATTTCTTCCTGCCTGCGGCGAAGCGGCAGGCTGGACTTGGGTGAACGACGAAACAGCGCCATCACTTGCTCGCCAACCAAGTGAAAAGAGCAAGAGCAATGGCGCCAAAGATAATCAGCGGCAAAGTGAGTGCGACGCCAATCTGGAACCACTGAGAAAACGAACGTCCGCCGTTGCTCTCGTAAGCATCGGTCACGACGTCTGGCAGTGATGCATCGCCTTCATTTCCACCGGCCGCATGCAACCGGCTGCGTTGCTCGTTGTACACCGTGCGCGCCTCATCCACTGTGCTCAAAGCCCGGCTCAGCTCTTTGTGCAAATCGGAGGGATTCCAACTTTTTGGATCGATCGCTTCAATTAATTCCAAATGCTGACCGAAACTCTCCCGGGCTGCGCGGATCTGCTCAAGACGGCTTTGCGCGTTGTACGCCTCGCGTTCCAGCACAACGAGCGAGCGAGTCAGTTTATCGGCCATCTCAGAGCGACCGTGCTCCAATTCATCCTGGCGACGACTTAATTCCTCCAGCTCGCGCTTTTGTTTCTCGATCTGCTCCTGCTGGCGCTTAAGCTGGAGAAGTTGCTCCTGCGCTTTTTGTACTTGCGAATCCAGATGCTCGGGAGAATTGGCTTCGTCCTCGCTCAATTCGAGCATTTGTTCAACCGGTCGAATTTTTTCTGCCATGACAAATCAGGACCCGTGATCCGGGCTCGCTGTAGCGGCATATTGCCTTCGCCGCCGTAAATCGTCAAACCGTTAATCGTTAAATCGTCGGAGCGTGAGGTAGCCGCGTCTGTGTTGAAGCGCTCTTTGTTATCGTCCCGGCATCATCTCCAGCAAAACTCCCTTGAAATATTCCGTCTCAGGAATCGTCGGCAACACGGGATGATCAGGCGCTTGCTCGAACCGGCGCAGGCGTCGCGCGGAACGCCGGGTTTCGACGAGCGCATCTGAGACGGTTTGCGAAAATGCGGCATCGCTTACGTGATGCGAGCATGAAAAGGTCGCCAGCAGACCATCTTTCGACAAGAGCTTGAACGCCCGCGTGTGCAATTCGCGGTAACCGCGCAATGCATCACGCAATCCGCTTCTGGTTTTTGTAAACGACGGCGGATCGAGAACGATCAAATCATACTGCGTCCCGGATTTTTCGGCCGCGCGCAGGAACTGAAAGACATCCTGCTCGACCCATCGCACTTTCAAGTCGTTCTGCGCCGCATTTCGTTTCGCGGCTGCGATATTCTCGGAATTTTCTTCAACGCCGGTCACGTCCGAGGCGCCTGCACGCGCGCAGGTCAACGCAAATGCTCCCTGATTTGTGAAACAGTCCAGCACACGCCGGCCGCGAGCGAATCCGGCAACGATCCCATAGTTGCATTTTTGATCGAGATAGAAGCCGGTTTTTTGTCCGCGCAAGAGATCGAGTTCGAAGTTTACGCCTTCGATTTCGACCTCGATTCGCGCTGGCGCGTCTCCGCGCAAAACGTTCGTGCGCAGCTCTAATCCTTCCGCCTTGCGAACCGGCGCGTCATTTCGCTCGATGATACAAAATGATTGTAGGGGAGGCGCTCCGCCTGGCAGTCGATCGGCCCCGGCAAGCGGAGCGCTTGCCCTACAAAAAATATCTTCGATTGCATTGGCGATTAAATCTTTTCGCGTGTCCATCGCCAGCGTGAGCGTCTGCATCACAACACAGTCGTCGTATCTGTCGATGATTAGCCCGGGAAGTCCGTCGCTTTCGCTCCAAACAACGCGGCAAACCCTTGGATCGACATGTCGCCGCGTACGGTACTCTGCCGCTTGTGTGATTCGGCGTTTGAAGAAATCCTGGTCCAGGTCCTGTTTCCGGCGCGAGAAACGGCGCGCCACAATTTGCGACCTGGAATTGTAAATCGCGCTACCGATTAAATGATCCTTACCGTCCTTGAGCGAGATGACATCGCCGTCTGCCGGTTTCCCAAAGACCTTCAGGACTTCGCTCGAAAACACCCAATCGTGTCCGTGCAAAATTCGCGCCCGCGGTTTGACAACAATTCCGGCCATGAGTTGAAGTGAGGTGTGAGAAGTGAATAGTGAGAAATAGTTATACTGACAACTTCTCACGTCTCGCTAATCACTACGGCACATGCAAACTCCACCTCAAACTTCCATCGAGCTACCGGGAATCAAAAAACTGCGCAGCGGCAAGGTGCGCGAAGTCTTTGATCTTGGCGACACGCTACTGTTTGTTGCAACCGATCGGATCTCGGCTTTTGACGTGATCCTGCCTGATCCAATTCCTCACAAGGGCGCAGTCCTCAATCAGATTTCGGCGTTTTGGTTTAAGCATTTCGGCAACATCAAGAATCACCTTATAACGGCGAATTTCGAAGAATTTCCCAAGGAGTTGCAACCGTTCCGGGAGCAGCTCGCCGGACGCTCGATGATCGTGAAGAAAACGAAGCCGCTCGCGGTGGAATGCGTGGTGCGCGGTTATCTTGCTGGTTCCGGTTGGAAAGAATATCAGGAATCGCAGAACGTTTGTGGAATCGAGCTTCCGGCCGGACTAAAACAAGCTTCCCAATTACCGAAGCCAATCTTCACGCCGTCGACTAAAGCAGAACAAGGTCATGACGAAAACATCGACATGAAACAATGTGCCAAGATTCTCGGCGACGAAATCGCCAATCGCGTGAAAACGCTCAGTCTCGAAATCTATTCACGCGGCTGCGATTACGCCGCGCAAAAAGGAATCATCGTTGCAGACACGAAATTCGAGTTTGGCACCGTCGATGGAGAATTGCTCTTGATCGACGAGTGTCTGACGCCGGACTCGTCGCGCTTCTGGCCAAAAGGTGAATACGCGGTCGGGCAGAGTCCGCCCAGCTTCGATAAACAATTCGTGCGCGATTATCTGGAGACGCTTGATTGGGACAAAACTCCCCCTGCCCCGTCTCTGCCGAAGGACGTGATTCAGAAGACGTCGGCGAAATACGTCGAAGCGTTCCGTCGCCTAACGGGTAGCGACCTCGCAACCACCTAGACCGGTCCCGTACAATGGTGCGGTCATGTTGAGCCCTTCGGCTTCGCTTAGGGGAGGCTTGGCAAAACCTCCCTGACTGTTCCCGCGAAAAGATTGCTGCAGAAATGATCAGAGATTCTTCTCCCGCGACTGCGGGATCCGAATGATATTCATAGGGCGCCTTGTAGACTAGTTGCACCGCGGAGACTTCCAAGAAAATGCCACCGACCCGGCCTGACAATCTGTTTATCATGACGGATCAGCAGCGATTCGATACCATCGCCGCGCTCGGTAACTCGCACATCTATACCCCTAACCTCGACCGGCTGGTGCGTCGGGGAACCAGCTTTTCCAATGTATACGCTACCTGTCCGATTTGCATCCCGGCGCGCTACACGATCCGCAGGATGTGAACCGCTCACCACGGCTTATTGATCACGCTTATTACGATAGCGTGATACTACCTTCGCAGGTGAGGTCCCTCCCCAGCTACTTGCAGTGAGGAGCCCAATTTTTGCTAAAGAAATCGAGTCAAGTAGCTGGGTCGGGATGACAAGCGTGCTGATTATTTGCCGAGTAAGTCCGCAACCAGCGATTTCTCTTCTTTTAATTCCGCTACCGACGCATCGATTTTTGCGCGGCTGAAATCGTTGATCGGAAGCCCCTGTACGATTTCCCATTTGCCGCTGCGCACACGTACTGGGAATGACGAGATCAATCCCTTCTCGACATCATAACGTCCATCGGAACAAACCGCCACGCTATGCCAGTTGTTGTCGGGCGTGTCGTTGGTGAGCGAAAAGACAGTATTGACGACCGCGTTCGCCGCCGAAGCGGCGGACGAAAGCCCTCGCGCCTTTATCACCGCTGCCCCGCGTTGTTGCACAATGGCGATGAATTCTTCCTTCAGCCATTTCTCATTCCCGATCACCTCGTTCGCCGGACGATTGTCGATCCTGGCATTGTAGAAGTCCGGATATTGCGTCGAGGAATGATTCCCCCAGATGGTCATGTTTGTGACCGAGCCAATGCCTACGCCGGCTTTGTGTGCAAGCTGCGCACGGGCACGGTTTTCGTCCAGTCGGGTCATGGCAAACCAGCGATCGGTTGGAATCTCTTTGGCGTTATTCATCGCAATCAGACAATTCGTATTGCAAGGGTTTCCGACTACGAGCACGCGCACATCGGAGGCGGCATTTTTTTCGATTGCCTGACCTTGTCCGATGAAAATCTTGCCGTTAATCCCGAGCAGATCCTTCCGTTCCATACCGGCCTTGCGCGGGACACTTCCCACGAGCAACGCCCAATTCACATCCCGGAAGCCTTCATTGAGATCCGCTGTGGGAACAACTGATTCGAGCAACGGAAAGGCACAATCGTGCAATTCCATTACAACACCATCCAGCGCGCCGAGCGCATCCGGAATTTCAATCAAATGGAGTGTGAGCGGTTGGTCCGGCCCAAACATCTGTCCAGAAGCGATGCGGAACAGAAGCGCGTAACCAATTTGCCCAGCAGCGCCTGTTACAGCGACTTTAATCGGAGTCTTCATGACGCAATTAGCCACAAACACCTTGCTGAGCAAAGCGCGAAGCCATGATAGATTACGGGTCCGTCCATGTATCCGACCAAGCTAAATAAGATCATCAACCTCTTCGAGTCGCTTCCCGAGGATGAGCGGCGCGAGACGCTCGTGTCCTATGCGGACAACGCAAAGAAACAGGAGCCGCGCGAGGGCGAGAACTTCGATCTTGTCGATGTGCGCAAAGACGAGGAATGCACGGACACGGTGGGCGTTTATCTGCATGTGGATGAAAACGGCAGGGCACACATTCGCATGACGCTCGGTCCGGAAGTGCAAACACTTACCCGCTCCATGGCTGCGATCCTTTGCAAGGGACTAGAGGGCTCGACACCGCAGGAAATTCTCGATCTCCCGAGCGATTTCGTAACCCGCATTGTCGGAACGGAGCTGGTGCGCATCCGCAGCCAGACGGTCTATTACGTCCTCACGCGCATCAAGAGTATCTGCAAGGTGTGGCTCGACCGGCAACGCATGGCGCAGGTCGCGTAGCCACGTCTCGTCATTGCTCACGTTCGAAGATTTACTCGCACCACGTTCGATGCGTGAATTTTTTCGGTCTGTGCGCGGTCCCTTGCTTCGCTCGGGATGACGGTATGGGAGTTCTCGCGTGAACTTCTCGCGATTTCGTTTACTGTCCGCGCTGCGCAGATGCCGCGAAATAACGAGCTCAAAAAAATTCTGCTGATCGGCTCCGGTCCAATTGTGATCGGCCAGGGCTGCGAATTTGATTATTCCGGCGTGCAGGCGTGCAAGGCACTCCGAGAAGAAAGCTACGAGGTCGTGCTGGTGAATTCCAACCCGGCTACCATCATGACCGATCCAGAATTCGCGGATCGTACTTATATCGAACCGATCACGCCCGAGGTGATCGAGGCAATCATGGAGCGCGAAAAACCGGACGCTATCTTGCCTACCCTGGGCGGACAAACGGCATTGAACGCTGCGATGGAGTTGAATCGCAACGGTGCGCTGGCGCGCCATGGCGTGAAGCTAATCGGAGCAAACGCTCAAGCCATCGCAAAAGGCGAAGATCGGCAATTGTTCAAGGAAGCGATGTTGCGCATCGGGTTGGAGGTGCCGCGCTCCGGCGTGGCGCGTTCGCTCGCGGATATCGACCGCATCGTTGGCGAGATCGGAACGTTCCCGCTCATTATTCGGCCGGCGTTCACTCTGGGCGGGACCGGAGGCGGCATCGCTTATAATCGCGAGGAGCTGGACGCGATCACCGCGCGCGGTCTCGATCTCTCCCCCGTCCACGAAGTGCTAATCGAAGAATCGCTGGTTGGCTGGAAGGAATTCGAGATGGAAGTGATGCGCGACCGCATGGACAATTGCGTGGTTGTCTGTTCCATCGAGAATTTCGATCCGATGGGCGTGCATACCGGCGACTCCATCACTGTCGCACCAGCGCAGACCCTCACGGACAAGGAATACCAGATGATGCGCGACGCCTCGTTCGCGGTCATTCGCGAGATCGGCGTGGAGACCGGCGGGTCGAACATTCAGTTTGCGGTGGACCCGGACAATGGTCGGATGGTCGTAATTGAAATGAATCCGCGCGTCTCGCGCTCCAGTGCGCTGGCATCGAAGGCAACGGGTTTTCCGATTGCGAAAATCGCAGCAAAACTCGCAGTCGGTTACACGCTCGATGAAATCAAAAACGATATCACGCGCGAAACCCCGGCATGCTTCGAGCCGACCGTCGATTACTGCGTGGTCAAAGTACCGCGGTTTACGTTCGAAAAGTTTCCACAGGCGGAAGCAACGCTTACGACGCGAATGAAAAGCGTTGGCGAAGCGATGGCGATCGGCCGCACGTTTAAGGAAGCATTACAAAAGGCGCTTCGCAGCCTGGAGATCAAACGTTTCGGCCTATGCGGCGATGGCGCAAATAAAGATGTCGATGCCGAAACGCTGCGCTTAAGGCTGGCAATCCCGAACGCGGAACGGATTTTTTATCTGGCCCAGGCGTTTCAAGACGGAATGCCAATCGACGAAGTTTTCGAACTAACGAAGATCGACAGGTGGTTTTTGCGGAATGTGCAACAGATTGTGGAGGAAGACAGCCGTCTCCGGCTGTCACGGCAAGCGGCCGTCCCGGCTGCTGACGAAGGAGCAGCCAACCGGCAGGCCAGAAGCCCATCTACCCCAACACGCGAGACACCCGTTTTCCGCGCCTTCGATGAACAATCGCCGATCAAAATGACGCGCCGCCATTTGCCGCACTGGGAGCAGGAAGGTGCAACGTACTTCGTTACTTTCCAACTGGCCGATTCGGTGTCCAACTCGCTGCTTAACGAATGGCGGGATCACTTACGGAATTGGCTCAAATTTCATCCTCAGCCGTGGGATTACAAAACCGCGCGCGAATACGAAACACGCTTCATCGAAGGTCCGGAAAAATGGCTGGATGAAGGCCACGGCGAATGCGTGCTGCGCGCCGAACAGGCGGCAGAAATCGTAGCCAATGCTCTGAGCCGTTTTCAGGGCCAACGTTACTGGCTCGATGCCTTTGTGGTGATGCCGAATCACGTGCATGTGCTGGTGCAGCCGAAGGTGGGCCATTCCCTTTCTTCCATACTTCACTCATGGAAAAGCTTTTCCGCGCACGCCATCAAGGAGTCGTTTAAACACCAGGCCAATGTGTGGATGGAAGAAAGCCATGACCGAATCGTGCGCGATTGGAGCGCACTGGCGAATTATCGCGCATATATCGCCAGCAACCCCGAAAAAGCCAATTTGCGAACGGGCGAATTTATTTTGTCGACAAATCATCTCCTCCAAGACGCCGACGAGGAATTGCGAATGACAGGCGCCCCTCCTGTCATGGCAGATGGGTCTCGGGGCTGTCGAGGTACCCGGCAGGCGGGACGCCTGTCTGCCATAACAGCCGAGCCGGCTGTTTTCCAGTCAACACTGCTCCGCGCAAAGAAACTCGGTTTTTCGGATCGCCAACTCGCTGTGGCGAACGGAGTCAGCGCAACTGAAATCCGTGCGAAGCGGCAGTCGTCAGGCGTCGTTCCCACTTACCGTCTCGTCGATACCTGCGCGGCGGAGTTTGAAGCTTACACGCCGTATTACTACTCGACGTATGGGGATGAGAACGAGCGGCGTGAAAGTGGTAAGCGAAAGATCATGATCCTCGGTGGCGGACCGAACCGGATCGGTCAGGGAATCGAATTCGACTATTGCTGCGTGCACGCCGCCTTTGCCCTGCGCGAGCTCGGATTCGAAACGATCATGGTTAACTCGAATCCGGAAACCGTTTCCACGGATTACGATACGAGCGACAAACTTTATTTTGAACCGCTCACCCTCGAAGACGTGCTGAATATTTATGATCAGGAGAAACCGGAGGGCGTGGTCGTCCAGCTTGGCGGTCAAACCCCGCTGAATCTGGCGAGCGGATTGAAGGCGGCAGGCGTACCGATTCTTGGCACACAGCCCGAAAGCATCGAGACGGCTGAAGATCGACGCTTATTCGCGGATATGCTCGACAAACTTGGTCTTCGCCAAACTCCGAACGGTTCGGCGACGAACACGGAAGAGGCCGTCACGATCGCCAGGAAAATCGGCTATCCGGTGCTAGTTAGGCCGAGCTTCGTCCTCGGCGGGCGCGCGATGGAACTTGTCTATAATGAAGAAGATCTTCGGCGTTACATGGCGAGCGCAATCGAAGTGACCCCAGATCGTCCCGTGCTGATCGATCGTTTCCTCGAAGACGCCATAGAGGTCGATGTCGATTGCATCTCGGATGGTGAAACGACCGTGATCGGTGCAATCATGGAACACATCGAGGAAGCAGGCATTCACAGCGGCGACAGCGCCTGCGTCATTCCGACTTTCTCATTATCGCAGAAAGTTCTAGATGAGATTTCCACGGCAACGAAGGCGATGGCGCGAGAGTTAAACGTGCGTGGTCTAATGAATGTGCAGTTCGCCGTGAAGGGCGATGACGTTTATGTCCTGGAAGTAAACCCGCGCGCGTCGCGCACGGTTCCATTCGTCAGCAAGGCAATCGGGGTGCCGCTGGCAAAGCTCGCTGCCAAGGTGATGACTGGAAAATCATTGCGGCAGCTCGGTTTCACCGAGGAAATCGTGCCGAAACATTTCTCCGTGAAAGAAGCCGTGTTCCCGTTTCTCCGTTACGAAGGCCTGGACATTTCGCTGGGTCCGGAGATGAAATCGACCGGCGAAGTAATGGGAATGGATGTCGATCTCGGCCTGGCCTATGCCAAATCGCAGATGGCTGCGCCGCCGCCGCTGCCGAAAAAGGGAAAAGTGTTCATCAGTGTTAAGGACGCAGACAAGGAAGCGGTGATTCCGGTGGCACGGGAGTTTGTGAAACTCGGCTTCGAAATCATTTCCACAAGCGGCACTGCGGATGCCCTTACAAAAGCGAAAATCAAGGTCACCAAGGTCTTCAAAATTCACGAAGGACGCCCAAATGTCCTGGATCGCATCAAGAACGGTGACATCAACTTCATTATTAACACGCCAAGCGGGAAAATTCCGCGCGAGCACGAGGTGGTCATTCGCAATGCGGCGCTGGCCGCGAAGATTCCCATCATGACGACCGTGCGCGCCGCGTTGGCGAGCGCAAACGGAATCCGGTCACTGCAAAAACGGAAAGTTCAGGTGCGCAGCTTGCAAGAATACCATAAATGAATGACGAAACAAATTTGAATTATCGAAACAGCAAATGCCCAACGTTTAATTCTGTCATTCCGAGCGAAGTCGAGGAATCCCGTTGCGAAACCGAGGGTATCTCTGCGGGATCCTTCGACTCGCTTTGCTTCGCTCAGGATGACAGTCGACTAAGATGAAACGCGCAGTCGTTCTCTTGAGCGGCGGAATTGATTCGACAACAACGCTGGCGATCGCCATTTCAGAGGGCTACGAAGTTTACGCACTCTCATTCGATTACGGCCAGCGCCACCAGATCGAAACGAAAGCCGCTCGTCGCGTCGCCGAATCGTTAGGCGCAAAAGAACATCGCGTTGCAAAGATCGACTTGCGCATCTTCGGCGGCTCGGCGCTGACGGATGATGTCGATGTGCCAAAGAAACGATCGGACACAGAAATCGCGCATGGAATTCCGGTCACGTACGTCCCGGCACGCAACACAATCTTTCTCGCTTACGCCCTTGCCTGGTCGGAGGTGATCGCCGCCAGTGACATCTTTCTAGGTGTAAACGCTATTGATTACAGCGGCTACCCTGATTGCCGTCCAGAATTCATCGAAGCATTTGAGACCACGGCCAATCTTGGGACCAAAGCCGGCATGGAGGACAAACACTTCCAAATTCACACACCGCTGATCAAGTTTTCGAAAGCCGAAATTATTCGCAAAGCCGTCAAGCTCCGAGTCGATCTTTCACTCACGCATAGTTGTTATGATCCGTCGCCGGAAGGTTTCGCCTGCAGTGAATGCGATTCCTGCCTCTTGCGGCTCAAAGGTTTTCGCGAAGCCGGCATAGAGGATCCGATTCGTTACGCTAAGAAATGAAGCGCCTGCTCAGAATCTTTGAGCTCTCGAACAGCGAACAGCGCGTCGTTCTGATCGTGATGTTCATTCTGATCACGATCACGTTTGTCGAATATCAACGCCGCATTCATCGTCATCCCGTTCAGGTAACATCAGCGGCGGAACCGAAACCATCTCCAAGTCCTTTGGAAACTCACGATGAGCAATAGAGTTTTATTTTCGCGCGTGATCTTTGTGCCAATCCGATTCCGCGCTTGTGAGTAGAACAATCAAATCTGCACACTCGGCATTTCAATCCTCCAAACCCGGAATCCGGCCGTATCCAACAAACACCGGACTGATCTTTGCGTCGCCGCTGTTCGGTGGCGGCGGCATTTTGAAATCGAAAACGCTGACGCCAAAGCGTTGTTTTCCATCGTATGTGCGGCCATCGCTCGATCCGATCATGACCCGCTTTTTGGTTCGCTTTTCGCGACCCAGATAAATCATCGTATGCGTTATCGGTGGGTCCCGATCGATGTTGTAGGTGCCGCTCCAAAAGAGCAGATCGCCAGGTTTAAGATCGTCGAGTTCAAACGTATCTTCGTGGCGGCTCAAGACCGCATTGAAATTTCCCGCTTTGCGCACCCAAACATATTGCTGACTGGAATCACGCGGCACATCTTTGAAACCATTTTGGTTGAGAAGGTAATAAATGAAACCGGAGCAATCCATGCCACCATTCGCGGGATCTGCGGAGCCGTAGTTATAACCCAAATTTTGTTTTGTCAGCTCCAAGCCTGCATCAATGATCTCGCGCATCTTTTGAGAATAATTGTCGTAGCCTGAAATCTGATCAGGCGAAAGAGTCACATTCGGCGCGCCTTTTTTTTCTGCGCCGGGATGCGGCGAGCGTGAAGGGCTTGGAGTTTCAGTTGGGCTTGGGGCCGGGCTCTCCTCGGGAGTTGCTGTTGGCGTGGGAGACGCTTTTTTGCGCTTTGATTTTGTCTTCGGCGTGGCGGTCGGAGACGGAGTCGGAGTAGGAGAAACCTTCTTATGTTTTGGCGAAGGTGTTGGCGATGGGCTGGGTGTCGGTTTCTTCGTCGAACGTTTCCTATGTTTTCGCGTCGGGGCTGGCGTTGGCGTTGCGAAAATTTTCTTAATCTTTGTGCCTAACGATTCTTCGGCGTTCGCAGTATCAATTGCGCCAAATAACAGTGCGAAAAACGAGAAAAGCCCGACGAATTTTCCGTATGTCATTCCGAGCGAAGTCGAGGAATCTCTGATTTTATTCTAAACGCCCTTCTAAAGCAGCGAGAGATGTCTCCACTTCGGTCGGCATGACAACTACGCAAGCTCCTGGAGAATTGCTTTGTTGAGACGAATCCCGCCCTCGAAATTTTCGAGAGGAAAATTCTCGTTAGGCGAATGCGCGCGGCAATCTGGCAGGGCGAGTCCCATCAGCAGCGTTTCGATGCCCAGAATACCTCGGAATTGCGAGACAATGGGAATGCTGCCGCCTTCACGTATCAGCGCGGGATCGCGGTTGAACGCTTCGCGCAATGCGCGCTGGGCCGCTTCGCCGATTGCTGAATGCGGATCGGTGAGATACCACGGACCGCTATGCCCGTCGGCAATTTCCATCGTAACGCCTTTGGGCAGATTTTTTTGTAAATGCACTCTTGCCAGCTTTAGAATTTCATCGCCTTCCTGGTCCGGAACCAGGCGGAACGTCAATTTCGCCATCGCATGACTGGCGATGACTGTTTTTGTCCCTTGCCCCTGATATCCTCCACCGATTCCATTAATCTCGGCAGTAGGTCTAGCCCAGATGCGCTCGAGCGAATTGTAACCGGCTTCGCCGAAGAGTTCCGGCACGCCTGTTTCCTTCAGGATCAGTTTGTCGCCATCGACTGGAAGTTTTCGCCACGCTTCCCGCTCCCATTTTTCAAGCGGCTTAACCCGATCATAGAATCCTGCGATTGCCACGCGGCCTTCGCGATCGTGAAGTGTGGCGAGCAATTGCGCCAGCGCCGTGATTGGATTTTGGACGGCGCCTCCAAAAATGCCGGAATGCAAATCCATCTTCGGGCCAGTGATTTTGATCTCGAGGGCGGTCACCCCGCGCAGGCCGTAACTCAACGTCGGCACACCTTTCTCAATCATTCCGGTGTCGGAGACCACCCCGACGTCGCTCTTCAGTGCCTCGCGATTTTCGTTGAGAAAAGGGCCGAGGTTCCCGCTGCCGATTTCTTCTTCGCCTTCAATTACCAGATGCAAGTTCACCGGCAAATCGCCATTTTGATCGATCGTTTCCTGAATGCCGAGAATGTGTGAAAGGATCTGGCCTTTGTTGTCGGTTGCGCCTCGTGCAAAGACGTAACCATTTTTGAGAACGGGCTCGAACGGTGGCGAATCCCACAGTTCCAACGGATCGGGCGGCTGCACATCGTAATGCCCGTAGATCAAAACCGTGCGGCGCCCGGGCTGATGTTTATTCCGCGCCCAGACGATGGGATGCCCGCGGGTGGGAACTAGTTGTGTCTCCAGCCCGATGCTCGTGAGCTTGTTTACAAGCCATCGTGCGCAGTCCTCCAGTTTTTCTTTGTACTTGTCATCGGTCGAAACACTGGGAAACCGCAGGAAAGAATAATACTCCTCGAGGTAATTGTCGCGCATGGCCAGAAGCTAGTCGGTTTTCGCAGTTTGCCTACGATTTCTGCCGAAGTTGGACGCGAACGAAATACATAATCGACGCGAGGGCGAGCACTATTCCAGTCACCAGAAATTGGTGAATCGTCGCGGAGGTGAGAATCCAGACGATCGCGATAATCGCCAGTACAGGCACAATTTGCATTCCAGGGAAATTGAAGGGCTGCGCGCCATCGGCTCGTACGTCGCGTCGCACCAAAAACCAGCAGGCAGCGCAGCAAAGCAGATACATCAACAAGACCGCCACGTTCGAGAGCACCGCCAGCTTTTCAAATGTACCACTAATTGACAGCGCAAAGGCCAGCACCGCATAAGTAATGATGGCGACGTCCGGCGATCGATAGCGGGGATGAACGTGTGCGAAAAACTGCGGCAACGCCCCATCCCGACCGAAAGCAAAGATCATCCGCGGCGAACTCAGGATATCACTGGTCACAAATCCAAATGCGGAAATGGTCGCTCCAGCCAGAAGAATTGTGCGGCCTAAGTTGCCGAGAAAAGTCGCCGCAGCTTCAGCAAGCGGCGCGCCAGGATGGTTTGCGAGATCGGCGCCAAGCGTGCCCTGCCCTACGACTTGGATCAGAATGTAAATGACCGTCGTAATGACGAGCGCTAGATAAGCGGAGCGCGGAACGGTGCGCGCCGGGTTCTTCACTTCACCGCTGGGAATCAATGCCACCTCGATTCCGACGAAGGCAAAAATCAACAGGATAACCGCATCGCCTAACGACTTGCTGCCAGGCCAACCGCTCCAGGCAAGATTCGGCGGGTGAACAAAAAATATTCCCACGCAAATGAACAGCAGGAGAGGCAAAAGCTT
>QHPC01000149.1 GCA_003218915.1 Verrucomicrobiota bacterium | reverse complement strand
ATCATCTTCGGCGGCGCAGCCTGGTTCGGTTACAACACCTTTGTAAAAGAAGAAATCGCGGTAAAAAAAGAGCAGCGTGGAGAAGTCACACCAGCGCCTGTGCCGGACATCAGTCTTCCCGAGTTTCAGGCGGCAGCGCAACTGCGACAGGACGGAAAATTGACCGAAGCTCGCGATGCGCTCGTTGCATTGATTCAAAAATATCCCACTGGAAAACACCTCGAAGAAGCGAAGGATTTACTCGGGGAAACGAACGTCGCTATTCTGCTATCGCGTTATCCGTCTCCGGAAAAGATGGAATACGTTGTTAAATCCGGAGACGTGCTGGCCAAGATTGCGCGGAAGCTTAAGACGACTCCCGAGCTGATCATGCGCATGAACAACATGAGCGGCACCATGCTGCGCATTGGCGACCATCTGCTCATCTCGCATCCCGATTTCTCGATGGTTATTCAACGGAAGGTGAATTCGGTTGTGGTTTTGAATCACGGCGCATTCTTCAAGCAATATCATGTTCGGGAGGCAAAGTTACCCGGTAAACAGCCGGCTAAAATCTCCGCAAAAGTTGCCGAAACCATGGCTTGGAAGGACGGAAAACGCGTGGGCGTTGGTAGCAAGGAGTACCTCAGCAGTACCCGGTGGATCCGGTTTGCCGGCGCCGCAGGTTACACTTTGTATTCGGTACCGGATTCTGGTCATCCCAATCTTGATCAACCCCCGCCGCCAGTCGGCCTTGGTCTGGCGGCTTCGGACCTCGAGGAACTTAGCAGCCTTGTAAAGAACGGCATCGCTGTCACGATTACAGACTGAGTTACAAGGTTAAAGGAGTCATACGTTAAGACGAAACGCGATTGGACATGACCGCGAGTTTCTGGACTTTCTAACTCTTTTAACCGTGTAACTTTTTAACTTCCATGGATTGGCAACCGCTCGATTTTGAAAAACCGATCTTTGAACTGGAACTGCGCCTCGAGGATTTAAAGAATCACTCCAACGCGCATGATGTCGATCTTGATTCGGCCGTTAAGGCCGTGGAGGAGAAACTTCGTGAAACGCGGCGGGAAATTTATTGCAATCTCACTGCCTGGCAGCGCGTGCAAATCGCGCGGCATACGCAGCGGCCGTTCGCGATGGACTATATCGAACGGTGCTTTACAAACTGGATTGAGCTGCATGGAGATCGCCGCTTTGCCGACGATCGAGCCATGCCTTGCGGTCTGGCCACACTTGGCACACAGCGCTGCGTCGTCATCACTCACCAAAAAGGCCGCAACACAAAAGAAAATGTGATGCGTAATTTCGGCTGCGCGCATCCTGAAGGTTATCGCAAAGCACTGCGATTAATGCGGCTGGCTGAAAAATTTCGCGTGCCGGTCATCTCACTGATCGATACGCCAGGCGCTTTTCCCGGGATCGGATCGGAGGAGCGTCACATTTCGGAGGCCATTGCCGTAAATCTTCTCGAAATGATGAGGCTTCGCGTGCCGATCATAGCGGCAGTCATTGGCGAGGGCGGCTCGGGCGGCGCGCTTGGCATCGGGGTGGCAGACCATGTGCTGATCATGGAAAACGCTTATTATTCCGTAATCAGCCCGGAAGCGTGTTCCGCGATTCTGTGGAGAGACCGTAAGCATGCCGCTGAAGCGGCCGAGGCGCTTAAATTGACCGCACAGGATTTATTGAAGCTGGAAGTGGTGGACCAAATCATTTCTGAACCGGACGGCGGCGCGCATCGGGACTATGATTCTGTTGCTGCAAACCTTGGCTCAGCGCTGCGCCGGGTCCTGCAGCAGATTTCCAAGGTCCCAAGCGACGAACTTTTGGAAAAACGGTATCAAAAGTTTCGCCGGCTGGGTATTTTCTCCGAAGGCAAAACCGCCACCGCTCGCTCTTGACGTGATGTTTGGGACTCGGGGCAAACTCGCGGGTGTTGCTTGGCTCAGTGCGGTCGCGATCTTTGCGACGCCTGCAAGCGCCGTCGAACCAGAGTTTCGTTTCGACCGCGACACCTTCGCGTTTCAAAATGCCACCGTGCTGAAGTACAAGGACGGGGTCCCATTTCTACGCGCAAGATCAGCAAGCGACGATCCCACTAACAGATATACCCGCCGCTGTTTTGTAATGACGCGCACGGCGATGCAATTCCACAGGTTCGCCCGTTTCGATTCGCGAGGCGCCTCTCTGGATGACAAAGCGTTAGCCGCTCGCATTCGCTTAGTTACCCGACGAAAGCCTTGGGCCGCTCCCGCGCCGGAAAATCAGCGAATCGTATTTCCCGGCTATGCAAATCTGCGCCAAATGAGCAAAGCACGCCCCCGCGTGTTTCAAGAAAATATCGGCGGCGGGTTCATAACTTATTTTCGGCTCGGCAATGGCCGAATGTTTTTCGAGCACAGTCGCGAATATCAGGAGAGAACTCACGCCAGTCTCGATGCCGCCCTCTCGCATGGTGACCTGTTCATCGGCTATCTTTCCACTTATCCGAAACTAAGTATTAATCATGCGGTGCTGGTTTATGCCCCGAACAAAAGTGTGCCAGGAGACGAACTGGAGCATTATCTTGCTTATGATCCAAACCATGCCGAAGCACCGCGCGAGCTAACTTGGTCGCCTCGTGATCGCGCCTTTGCTTATCAGAAAGACATAGACTTTATCGGGGGATTCGTTCGCGTTTACCAATCTTACGGCAAGCCTTTGCAATGAAAACGATCCAACGCCTTTTGACGTGATTCCCAGCAATTTGCGCACAGGGGCAGGTTTTTGGCAGCTTGGCGCTTTCGTAGCTCTCGTCCTCCTACCAAAGAGCGCGGCAGCCTCGGATTTTCGTTTCGACCGCGATACGGTCGGATTCGCCAACGCAACCGTTTTTGAGTATCGCGAGGGCCATCCCTATTTGCGGCAAAGAGAAAAAGGAGAGCCGAAAAGATATACTCGTCGCTGTTTTGTCATGTGTCGGACGACAATGCAGTTTCAGAAGTTTGCTCGTTTCGATCCGGATTCCCCTCCTTTAGACGATAATGCGTTAGCCGCTCGCATTCGAAAGGTCACCCGTCGGGCGGCTTGGGAAAAGCCGTTGCCGGCGTATCAGCGCGTCGTGTTTCCGGGCTACGCCAATTTGCGCGCAATGAGCAAGGTGCGCCGCGAAGTTGTGCGGGCAAATATCGGCCTTGGTTGGCCGACTTACTTTAGGTTCGGAAATTTCCGGATGCTTTTCCAGCATGACTCCAAGTACCACGAGGAGACCCACGCCAACCTCAATGCAACTTTGGCTCGTGGCGAGTTATTCGTCGGTTTTCTGACAACTTATCCTCGTCTCAGCATCAATCACGCGGTCCTGGTTTACAAACAAGAACCTGCCTCTCAGAATGGCGGAATTGATCGTTATCTTGCTTACGACCCCAATCATCCGGAGTCACCTCGTGAGCTCACCTGGTCTTCCCGCGATCGTGCTTTCGCATATCAAAAGGATTGGGATTTCATCGGCGGCTTCGTGCACGTCTTTCAAATTTACGGCAAGCGGCTGCAGTGAAAACGATTCCTTAGGAACACCGATGCCAGAGCCTCCATCACCGCCCAAGCCGACTCCACCAACTCCCAAGCCGCCTGGAAACAAAAACCGTAGCGCCGGTTCGACCCGTGCAGCCCAAGCCGTTTCGCTGTGATTGGCGCCTTGGGCCTCCATGTATTGAAGGTCCTTCTGAAGCTTCCAGCCTTTTTCGAGCAGACGATTGAGTAACTCGCGCGCTTGCTCCCAACCGGGTTCGGCTGAACCGGTGTCGAGCCAGATTTTCATCGGCGGCTTCTGCTCGATCGAATCGACAATTCGATAAATTGCGAAATCGTCCCACCAGATCGACGGCGACATCACGATGAGCCGGCTGAAGACTTGCGGATATAAAACTCCAATCGCAAGCGTGACGAGACCGCCGAGGGATGAACCACCTAACCCGGTGAATTCCGCATCTGGGTTTGTTCGATATTTTCGGTCGATATAAGGTTTGAGTTCGTCCATCAGAAAGCGCGCATACTTTCGGGCCAGGCCTTTGCTGCGTCTCTTGCGTTTCGCCTTGGCCTCGATCACTCCCCGCGTCGGAGCGTATTCGTGAATACGTTGTTCGCCCGTGTTCGCAACTGCCACGACGATGAGCGGTTCGATAAGGCCCTCTTTGATCAAGCGTTCGGCGGTTTCATCTACGCCCCATTCCACGCCTGAAAACGAAGTTGCCGCATCGAAAACATTTTGGCCGTCGTGCAAATAGAGCACGGGATAACGCCGTCGGGAGAGACGGCGGTAGCTGCGTGGCAAATAAACCAGGATGTCACGCCGGTTTCCGAGAATCTTCGACGGAAACGCGCGGTGCCGTTTGATGTTTCCAGTAAGTGTATGCTTGGGCATCGAAAAACCAGACGGTTCGCCGAAGATGCCGATCTTGTCCAACGACCTGTCATCTCGAGCGGAGTCGATAGATCCCGTGGCACTACCGTTGGTTGCTTCGCGGGATTCCTCGACTACGCTTCGCTCCGCTCGGAATGACAGCAAGAACATGAACGAACGTTACATCAAATGGTACACGCCGTGGTTGAGCCGCGAATTTGATATCCTCGTGTTCGGAAGTGGCGGTGGAGTGCCACTGATCCTCTTCCCGACCTCATTCGGCCGGTATTATCAAAACAAGGATTTTGGCCTGGTAGGCTCCCTGAGCGGCTACGTCGATGCTGGCAGGGTGACGGTTTATTGCCCGGACGCGGTCGATCTGGAGAGCTTTTACAATAAATCGCTTCATCCAGCCGACCGAATGAACACACATAACGCGTATGAAAACGTAATCGTGCGGGACGTTTTCGATCTCGCGCGCCGCGAATGCAATTGTCATCGTGTGGCAGTCTGCGGAGCCAGTCTTGGTGCCTATCACGCGGCGAATATTGCTTTTCGTCATCCGGACGCCGTCAGTCATCTCATCAGCTTGAGCGGTTCGTTCGAGATCAGCTCATTTTTCGACGGCTATCACGATGATAATATTTATTTCAACAGTCCTTACGAATACCTGCCGAACACGCCCGACCCATGGAAATACAACCACATGGGCATCATCCTCGGCACTGGCGAATGGGACAATACACGCCATGAATCCTATCGCCTGTCGGAAATTTTGAATTCAAAAGGCGTCAAGCATTGGCTCGACGATGGGAAATGGCGCGGCCACGATTGGAACTACTGGCGCGACATGCTGCCGTATTATCTGTCGAAGTTGTGATACTCTGTTCTTCCGTCATCCCGAGCGAAGTCGAGGGATCCCGCAGCGTTACCATCGGTTGCTTCACGGGATTCCTCGACTACGCTTCGCTCCGCTCGGAATGACACAAAGGCAATTATGAAACTGGTGATTGCTGCTACCGGCGCCAGCGGAGCGATCTATCTACAAAGATTGCTTGCGCAGATTGATTGTGCGGCGCACGAGGTTCATCTGGTCATGAGCGCGCCTGCAAAAGAGGTCGCGAAGCAGGAGCTCGATGATTTCAAAGTTCCTTCAAATGTTTCGCAGCATTCTGAAAATGACATGAACGTGCCATTCGTTAGCGGCTCCGCGCGTTTTGACGCGATGGTGATTGTCCCGTGTTCGATGGCAACGCTGGGTCGAATCGCTTCGGGTTCCAGCGACAGTGCGCTGTTGCGGGCAGCGGACGTTTTTTTGAAGGAGCGGCGGAAATTAATCCTCGTTCCCAGGGAGACACCGTGGAATTTGATTCACGCGCGCAACGTGGTGACGTTACTCGAGGCCGGAGCGATTGTGCTGCCGGCGATTCCTTCGTTCTACAGTCGTCCCGGTTCTGTAACCGCAGTCGTTGACACGGTGGTTTGGCGTATTCTCGACCAGATTGGGCTGCCCAGCGCTCACACATATCGATGGGGTGAGAAGAGTGTCTCGACGAAACGCAAGAAAAATTGAAGATCGAAGGTTGGCTTGCGCGATGGTTGATCGCGTTTGGATTTCGGTTGCTCAAGGTCTGGGCGCGCACCCTGCGTTTCGAAATCGACGACCGCGCGGACGTGATCGGCAACCCCGTGAGGGAAAATTACATCGCCGCGCTGTGGCACAACCGATTGCTATTGATTTCATTCGTTTTAAAGAAGTTCCTGCCGCAACGACCCGGCGCCGGGCTAATCAGCGCTAGTCGGGATGGCGATTTAATCAGCGATTTGACGCGCCGCTTCGGTTTTGGTGTCGTTCGCGGTTCCAGTTCACGTCTCGGTGCCAGTGCGCTGCGGGAGCTTGAGAATATACTCGCATCCGGCCATGACGTTTTGATCACGCCAGATGGTCCACGCGGGCCAGCCTATGAGTTCGGGCCGCGCATAGTTTTTCTCGCGCAAAAAACCGGTGCAGCCGTGGTGCCGATCAATATGGAATTTTCCAGCTGCTGGAGAGTGAACAGTTGGGACGGTTTTATTTTGCCGCGTCCGTTTGCGAAGGTCCGTGTGATTTTCGGCCGGACACATCGCGTCAGGGCGACTACCACACCCGAGGAATTTGAGGCTGAACGCCTGAGCCTTCAGAACGCCATGATGGCTCTGGTCGAAATGCGCTAAGCATTCTTGTAGCCGCTTCCCTGCGGGGGGCGCTGCGCTGACGCGGCTACACAGAGTGCATTGCGCGTCTCACAAGGACGCGGCTACAGCAAAGCCAGCTTGCGCAGTTGATATTGGCAGGCAGGATTGCCTGCTTCAATATGGCAAACCTTATCGATGGACGCGCGATCGCGGAGAAAGTTTATGTCGACCTTCGTCGCGAAATTGCCGAACTAAAAACAAAAGGCGTCACGCCAGGCCTTGCCGTGGTTCTCGTAGGCGACGACCCCGCATCGCGCGCTTATGTGCGCTCGAAAGACAAGATGTGTCGGGAGCTTGGACTGCACTCGGTGAAATTGGAGTTGCCGGGGTCGACCACGCAAACGGAGCTTCTGCGGCGTGTCGAAGAATTGAACGCCGACCCCAGCATTCATGGGATCCTTGTTCAGTCACCACCGCCTGCGCATATCGACGAAGCGGCAATCGTGCGCGCGCTCGATCCACGCAAAGATGTGGACGGATTCCATCCGGAAAACGTCGCCAAACTTGTGCTCGACGATCCCAGCGGCTTTGTCCCGTGCACGCCGCTTGGGGTGCAGCGTTTGCTGATCGAAAGCAAGATCAACATTAACGGCGCTCACATTGTGGTTCTTGGCCGCAGCATGATCGTAGGCAAACCGTTGGCTCTGCTTCTGATGCAGAAAAACACAAACGCCAATGCCACAGTCACCGTGGTGCATTCACGTAGTCGCGATCTCGAGGAGATTACTCGCTCGGCCGACATTATTGTCGCGGCAATTGGTCGCCCCGGATTTGTCAAAGCCGATCACGTTCGCGAGGGCGCCGTCGTTATTGACGTTGGGATTAATCGCGTCGAGGACGGAGCCGCCGAGCGTGGTTATCGCTTGGTCGGTGACGTGGCGTTTGACGAAGTATCAAAAAAGGCGAGCGCGATCACGCCGGTGCCGGGCGGCGTTGGGCCAATGACCATTGCGATGCTGATGTCCAACACGGTCAAAGCGGCTCGGCAATCCCTGTAGCTCCTTGGTGAGGCACCTCTATCCAGACAACCGACGGGGTCGTGGTTACAACCTAGGTGTGGCGATCTTTGTAGTGAGCGAGCGAAAAATGGGTTCAACTCCCGCAGCTTGAATAAAAAATGATGCCAGCCGAGGCGATAGAACAGCCGCGCGTGCCAGCCGATTGATCCAGAGTCTTCCGCGATACATTTCGGCGCAGTCGCGAGCGAATTCTCGCAGCGCTAACTGCCGATCCTTGCCTCTGACGATTTTCGCAACCGTCCCTGCTGCGAGTTCCCCTGAGCGAAGTGCGTAATAAATTCCTTCGCCGGTAAACGGTTCCACGACGCGGGCAGCGTCGCCGATGAAAAGGAGATTTTCATGTGCGCAGGGAACAGGCGCACGAGTGAGCGGTGTGATGGTGCGCCAGGGTTGATCGACGGGGATTTCGAAATGTCGTCGTGCCCATTGCCGCAATCTGGCAATGGTGGGCGGCCTACCTACGAGGCAAAGATTGAGCTCGTTTTCATTCACTGGAACCTGACCCGAGTACCCTTCTCGAAGAAATTGCAGCACTATGCGCTTGCCGAAATTTAGCGGAAGCGGGATGTGGGCTTGCAATGCGACGCGTTCGCGCGCGGGTCGTGGCAACAAATTGCGCAGCCGCGCAATGGTAGAGTTTCGTCCATCTGCGCCGATTAATGTCCGCGCAAGAAAAGTTTCGCCGGTGGCAGTCACGATTTTCCAATTCCCATTGTAGTTCAATGCCGTGACCGTTGTTTCTTCACGAACCTGCACGCAAAGTTCGTGAGCGCGCTTCCGCAGGAGATCGTCGAGGAGGCTCGAGTGTGGAATGCGGCAAATCACGGACTCGCTGCGCGAGACTGAGGCGCTCCAGCACTGGCCAGCACGATGGATTCAGGCAATCGCCGCATACTTTTCCCCGGGGAAATCTTGCCCGCTCGAGAACAAGCGTGTGCAAACCAGCCAGAGCACAAAATGCCGCGCAACTCGATCCAGCCGGGCCGCCGCCCACAATCGCGACATCAAAAATTTCCATCGGGCCTAATTTCACAGAAGGTAACGAAGACAACGAAGGCTTTTTCAGGTTGTTTGTTTTCTTTATTGCCTTCTGTTTATAATCTCTCGGCAGTCCGGCTTTGGCGGCACTGGCGCGCGATTCAATACCAGAGCAGATTGACTTAGATGAGCTGGTCTCTCCCAATATTCCGCATCGCCGGCATTCAATTGCGGATTCACATTACCTTCTTACTGCTGATCGCCTGGCTGGCTTTCGGCTATTACGCGCAAGGCGGTTCCGCGGTGGCGTTGAGTCGCGTCATATTTGTTCTGCTTCTTTTCCTTTGCGTGGTGTTGCATGAATTCGGGCACGCATTCGCTGCGAAAGCGTTCGGGATCAACACGCCGGACATCACGTTGCTGCCGATCGGCGGGGTGGCGCGCCTGGAACGTATGCCGGAGGAACCGGTGCAGGAATTAATCATCGCCGTGGCCGGACCCTTAGTGAATGTGGTGATCGCGCTCGGTTTGTTTGTCGCGGGCGGTTCGCAACATCATGCTGGTGCTTTTTAATTTGCTGCCGGCATTTCCAATGGACGGTGGGCGCGTGTTACGCGCTCTGCTCGCCACGCGGCTGAGTTATGCGCGCGCCACACAGGTCGCTGCGAACGTCGGGCAGGGTTTTGCATTCATCTTTGGTTTCATCGGTTTGCTTTGGAATCCGTTTCTCCTCTTCATCGCGCTTTTCGTTTATATCGGTGCGTCCCAGGAAGCAGCCCTGGCGCAGATGAAAGATGTCTCGCGCAGGTTTCCGGTCTCCAGCGCGATGGTGCGGGAATTTCGCACGCTCACGGAAGACGCCAGCCTGCAAGAAGCGGTCGACGCATTGCTTGCGACTTCGCAGCACGACTTTCCAATCGTTGACGACACCGGCGGCATCGCCGGTTTGTTGACGCGTCAGGATCTGATCGCTGCGTTGCGCAAAAACGATCCCGCGCTTCGCGTGGGCGATGTGATGCGGCGGGATATTCCCACGGTGACTACTGGAACGCGTTTCGAAGATGCGTTCCGAATCATGCAGGAGTGCAATTGCCCGGCAGTGCCCGTACTGGATCGGATGAAGCGCCTGGTCGGCTTGCTCACGCCGGAGAACGTGACCGAACTGATGATGGTGCAATCCGCGATGCCGCCTCGGCGAGTATTGTGAGCCGGGACGAATCAACAGACCCCAAGCACTGTAGTCTTGCTGGTGTAAAAAGCAGCGCTCAAGTAGACCGGCCACAGGCCGGTGGCTTGTATCTTGGCAACTGAGCGGCTGTGCTGCAAAACAGAGCGGCTGCCAGATCTTGCCGGTGGCGGATGCTGACCAGGGGTCAAGCTCGGGTTGTAGTGGGATCGGTAGCCGCGCAGTTATTTCAAACTCGAACAGTTACTGGAGCGACCAGGTTGCGGCCCTTTTGTGGGGGCGCGCAGCCTGGCCGGCTCGCATTTACAAGCAGGAGTTATTTAACCTATGAACAGTGCAGTTGTCTATGTCGGCGTTGATGTGGCCAAAGCTCATTTGGATGTAGCTTGGGCGGAGCGTTCTCGTCGCTTTGCTAATGGCAAAAACGGATGGGGCGCATTAATCAAATGGATCAAGCAAAGTGCTCTTCCAGTGCACTTGATTTGCGAAGCCAGCGGGGGCTACGAGCGTGGGTTGCTCGATGCAGCAGAACAAAACGGGATTAAACTCAGCTTGGTGCAAGCCAATCGGGTGCGGCAATATGCCCGTGCAGCTGGCATTTTGGCTAAGACCGATAAGGTCGATGCGCGTGTGCTCTGTGCTTTTGGCAGCGCCATGCAACCAGAGCCAACACTGCCGCTTTCGGTTCAACAAAAGCAGTTACGCGAATTGGAAACGCAGCGCCGACACCTGAGCCGTATGCTCGTTGCAGAACAAAATCGGCTGGCACAGTTAAACGAAAAGAACTACAGCGCTTAACTCGCTGCCTCTTAGCTTCGCTCAAGAAGCAGATGGCTCTAATCGATGCGAGGCTGGCTGCCCTCATTGCGCAGGACCAGACGCTTAATGAAAAGGTCCAAAAGCTTACCACCATAGTGGGTGTGGGTACGCGCACCGCCGTGCTGCTGCTCGCGCAAATGCCCGAGCTGGGAACACTCAATCGTGCTCAAGCAGCAGCGCTGGCTGGACTGGCTCCGTTTAACCGCGACAGCGGCACGTTACGTGGCAAACGCGCCATCTTTGGAGGACGCCGTGCTTTGCGCTGCGGCTTGTATATGGCCGCGCTGGTGGCCACGCGTCACAACCGCCTCCTGCGTGATTTTTATCAGCGTCTCCGTACCAAGGGCAAACCTCACAAAGTCGCCCTCACTGCTGTGATGCGGAAACTTCTCCTTGCCCTTAATCACACCGTCAAACCCTCTGCTTGCTGCGCTTGAACTCAAGACAGTTACTACAAAGTTGCGAAATCCCTCTAGCCCAATCGTTCGCGATTGTGCGGTTTTTCCAGATCAAGCAGCGGACCGATGGGGACGATTTGAGTCGGGTTAATTTCAGTGTGCGTTATATAATAGTGGCGCTTGATGTGATCGAAATTCACCGTGTCGGCGATACCTGGCTGCTGATATAAATCCATCAAGTAACCCTGCAGATTTGGGTAATCGACAACGCGGCGCAGATTGCACTTGAAGTGGCCGTGATAAACCACGTCGAATCGGACGAGTGTGCAGAAAAATCTCCAATCGGATTCGACAATGCGGTAGTCGAAGAGAAAGCGACTCTTCGACAGGCGTTCCTCCAGTTGATCAAGCGCCTCAAATAATTTTCGACAGGCAACCTCGTATGGCCGCTGACGCGTGGCGAAACCAGCTCTGTAAACGCCATTGTTCACGTTGTCGTGCAGAAAACTGCAGAGCTTCTCGTGCTCGGTTTCGATCTCTTTCGGGAAATAATCGACGTCCTTGTTTTTTGCAAAGTCATTAAAGACGTCGTTAAACATGCGGCAGATGTCGTCCTCCGAATTGTTGACGATCTTTTTCGTTTGTTTGTCCCAAAGCACAGGGACGGTAACGCGTTCGTTGTAATCGGGATCGGTCGCTTTATAGGCTTCGCTCAGGAAATGGAAGCCGTTGATGGGATCGGTCGATTCAAACGACGCGCCCGGTGGGATTTTGCCGCTCGGGTCGCGAAACGCCCAGCCATTCTGGTCACGGATCGGGTCGACAATGGTCATGCTGATCGCTTCCTCGAGTCCTTTTAGCTTTCGGAAAATTACGGTCCGACTGGCCCACGGGCATGCCAGCGAGACGTAAAGATGATACCGGCCCGCCGCGGCGGGGTAGGGGGTAGAACCGTCGTTCGAGACCCATCCGCGAAACGCGTCCTCCTGACGGCGAAACTCTCCGGACTTGGTCTGTTCCTCTGGAAATTGCGCTTTCACTTGAGCATCAATGAACACGGATGCATAACGCCACAACTCGTTCGTGTCGATTCGCCTCCACACGAAAGAGTCGAGCGGTCGTGTCTCGTGGTCGCATCCCTCCCGTTGACAGCGAAAAACCCGAATGCTACCGTCGCGCGAATTTACGCGGAAGTCCGCAAAAGGCGGACCCGATAGAAATTTGCAAACCGTGCTAAACAATCAGGTTTTGGTACTTAACCGCCTGTGGCAGGCGGTTAACATCTGCTCGGCGCGTCGCGCCTTCGCGCTGGTGTATGCAGGTCACGCCCACATTGTTTCGTCCGATGAGGGGAACAATTTCATGACGCACGATTTCGAAAGCTGGCGCGATTTGTCGACAAACGCGCCGGACCACGAAGTCGTCACAACGATTTCGTTCAAGATTCGTATCCCGCGGGTGATTGTGCTCCTCGTGTTCGATCGGCTTCCGAAGAAGGAAGTGAAATTTACCCGCCACAACGTGTTCGAGCGCGACAAGAACACCTGCCAGTACTGCGGCGAGATTTTCGATCGCAGCGAACTCAATCTGGATCACGTCGTACCCCGTGATCGGGGAGGGACGACCACGTGGGAGAACGTGGTTTGCTCGTGCATTCCTTGCAATACGCGCAAAGGCAACCGGCTCCCGCGCGAAGCGCACATGAGTCTGATTCGTAAACCGAAGCGACCGAAGTGGCGGCCGTTCGTCCATGTCACATTTTCCGCCCCGCAGCACGATCTCTGGAAACACTTCGTCGATCTGGCGTACTGGAACGCCGAACTGAGCGACTGAGCTTCGCTGAGTTCGACCGTGATTCGTTGAACCATTAAAGCGGAGCCACCGCTTCATCGCTTTAACGCATCCAAAATTGGCTGGGGATAAACGCCCAGCCAAATCGTAGCGATAATCAACGCGCTGATCGCCAGACGTGACAGCCCGGTCACAGGGATCTTGTCGACTTTCCCGGTGGATTGCCAATACATCGCGCGAATGACTTTAAGGTAATAATAAAATCCGCATCCAACGGTGATCACTCCGGTGACGACGAGCGCTGTCTGGTGCTGCAAAATTGCGGCATAAAAGATGAAAAACTTTCCCAGGAATCCTGCCGTGAACGGGACTCCGGCAAGTGAGATCATTCCTATCAACATCGCGAAAGCGA
>QHPC01000013.1 GCA_003218915.1 Verrucomicrobiota bacterium | reverse complement strand
TGCTCACAAACACGGCAAGCGTGCCGCGGGTCGCAGATGCCGTTACGACCTACATTCTGACTTTGCCGGGAAACGAGGATGTTCTCTCGGTTAATCCAGTGGTTGGCGAGACCAATGATGGATATCTAAACGACATTCGCGGGCGCCACATCACACCTGCGGATGTGTTCGCTGCCATCAAGCAGGCGAAGACTGGCACCGTCGAAGAGGGAAATGTTGGGGCTGGCACCGGGACGGTGGCGTTTGGTTGGAAGGGAGGGATAGGAACCTCGTCGCGAAAGCTGCCTCAGAATCTTGGTGGGTACACTGTCGGGGTTCTGGTGCAGACGAATTTTGGAGGCGTCCTCTCGATTGCTGGCGCGCCCGTTGGTCAGGAACTAGGTCAGTACTATCTGCATAAGGAGCTGCAACAAGGCAGCGCGAAAGACAACGCGGACGGATCGAGCATGATAATCATCGCCACAGATGCGCCTGTCGACGGGCGGAATCTCAGGCGCCTCGCCGCCAGGGCGTGGCTGGGCATGGCCCGAACTGGAAGCGCTGCCTCGAACGGCAGCGGGGATTATGCAATCGCATTCTCGACCGCACCGCAGATACGAATTCATACTTCTGAAAAGCCGCCGACGCGGCATCTCGAACTACTGACCAACGACGCGATGTCGCCGCTGTTTCTGGCTGTGATCGAGGCCACCGAAGAAGCCATCTACAACTCGATGTTTCGAGCAACCACAATGAGCGGGAATGGACACACGATCGAGGCACTGCCAATCGACAAAACGACGGAAATACTGAGGAGGCACCGAGCCATCAAGTAAGGAGAGTCGCGGTAGTGAACAAGATTGTCCGTGCGTCTTTTTTTAAACGTGATCCGCTCACTTGCGCGCGTGAGTTGATCGGCACAGAACTCATTTGGGACGATTGTTCGGGAATCGTTGTCGAGGTGGAAGCGTACGCGGCAATCAACGACGAGGCCGCGCATACCTTTACACGTCCGAGTGCGCGCAGCTTTATCGAGCGAAACAACGCGGGTGCTGCCTATGTCTATTTCAATTATGGAATGCATTGGATGTTGAACGTGCTGGTCAAAGGCGACGAGAATGGTTTCGTCCTTATTCGCGCGTTGGAGCCGAGAAAAGGCGTCGAGCAAATGAAGAAACGTCGCGGACTTGATGATGTGAAACGTCTTTGCTCGGGACCTGGCAAGCTCACACAGGCGCTCGACATTACCAATCGTCATCATGAAATGGATCTGTGCTCGGACCCGCGATACTGCTTCGCTCGAAACGCAAAGACTCCTGCGGATGTGGTAGCCGACAAGCGCATTGGGATCACGCGCTCTGCACATTATCCATGGCGTTTCACCCTGAAGGGAAGTGAGTTTGTAAGTCGGACAATGAAAACCTAGGTTAGCATGCCGCTTTGCCGCCTGATGTTGTCCAGTGCCTTCGGCGTTTCTGTTGTCATCGTCTTCGGAGAAGACGATCCACCTCATTGACTCCCGCACCTCTTGATAGAAGTTCCTCATCCGGATGAATCGAAAGAAACAGCGCGTTTTACTGGGGATGAGCGGGGGAGTGGACTCCAGCGTCGCGGGATATTTGTTGCGCGAGCAGTGCTACGAGGTCATCGGCGTCACCATGAAAGTATGGCCGCAGGATTGTATCTCGCGCGCGGAAGACAAATGCTGCGGGCCACAGGCGATCGCTGATGCGCGTGGTGTAGCGCATTCCCTTGGCATTCCGCATTACGTCGTTGACGAGGCCGACCAGTTCGAGCGGTTGGTCATTGATTATTTCTCCAGCGAATACCGGGCCGGCCGCACACCAAATCCGTGTGTGATGTGCAATGAGAAGGTCAAGTTCGGTAATCTTTGGAGCAAAGCGGCGGCCTTAGGTTGCGACTACATCGCAACGGGGCATTACGCGATCATTGAACATCACGCGGATCACGCAATTTTGCGAAAGGGTCTCGACCCGCGCAAAGATCAGTCCTATTTCCTTTTCAGTTTGCGCCAGCCGCAGCTTCGACGTGCGCTGACTCCGCTTGGCAAAATGACAAAGCCGCAAATCCGCGAAATCGCGCATTCGTTAGGCCTGAAAGTTGCAGACAAGGTGGACAGCCAGGAAATCTGCTTTGTTCCTGGCAACGATTACAAAGCCTTCTTGCGCTCGCACCTTGGCGAAAATGAGTTTCATCGCGGCGAGATTTACGATGTTGCCGGGAATTTTTTGGGCGAACACGACGGGATTGAGCTTTTCACGATTGGACAGCGCAAGGGGTTGCCGGGCGGTTCGCCGCGGCCGCGCTACGTGGTTGATCTCGATCCGGCGACAAATCGTGTGATTGTGGGAGATGTTGACGACTTGGTGACGGATGAATTCGAGGTCGATCGAGTGAATTGGCATCCTGTAGCCGGGACGGATGGATCGTACACACGTGACCTTTTCTCCGCCTCTCCCCTTGCTGAAGGGGAGAGGATTGAGGTGAGGGGTTGGTCGACGCAAAAAGCTGAAAATTTCGAACCCTCACCCTGCCCTCTCCCTTTGGAAGGGAGAGGCGAACATACAGTGACGCATGGAGAGGAGCGGGCTCGGTCGTCGTTCGAAGTGACGGCGAAGATCCGTTATAGCCACCCAGGGACAAGCGCTACGTTGACGCCGCTCGAAGACGGGCGTGCCCATGTGCGGTTGCACGATCCGCAAAGGGCCGTGACTCCAGGACAGGCAGCGGTGTTTTACCATCGCGACATCGTCCTCGGTGGCGGTTGGATTTGCCGGACCGGTCGTCCTGAGCCCCGAAAGCTTTCGGGGTCGAAGGATCCCGTGTTTGTACCGTAAGGTGATGCAACTGGATTCCTCGACGGAGCCTGTCCTGAGCGAAGCCGAAGGGCTCGGAATGACGGCTTTGGCCTGAGTAATGGCGGACCAAATCTTGCTGGCCATCAGCACGTTTCCGGACGCGGACACGGCCAGTCGCGTCGCGCAAACGTTAGTTGAGGAAAAGTTCGCGGCGTGCGCGAATCTTATTCCGGCTGTTCACTCGATCTATCGCTGGAAAGAAAAAATCGAAACAGAGGGCGAAGTCATCGTCCTTTTCAAGACCATCCAGGATCGACAGGCAGCGTTTGAGGAAAAGCTGCGCTCCCTTCATCCTTACGAAGTCCCAGAGCTGATATTCGTCAAGATCGACAGCGGATCGCCGGATTATCTGCGCTGGGTAAATGATAACTGCCGCTAAAAACTCGACCGCTTAAAGCCGTCGAGTTCAAACCGCGCCGCGGCGTCGGTAGTTAAGCGTAAAGATAGTGACGCCGATGAGGTTGGCCACGAGAGTCACGGCAACGACTTTTGTGGCGAAAATCAATGGATTGGGCACATCAATGATTGGATAGATGGTGAAGAAGATGGCCAGCAGAGATACCGTCAGACCGCAACCGGCGGCGAGTCGCAACCAGGAACGCGCTCCGGCTCGTATCGCAGCCGCGCCCACGACTGGGATCGCAAACATGACGGTATAAACAATTCCGTAAAAAACGTTGGCGGCGTTGTCCACGAGTTGAAATGCTTCCTGCAATCCCGCGCCGATCTGGCTCGAGATGGCAATCACCAGCGTGATCGCGCCGACGAACATGAGTGAATTGACCGGCGTTTTGTAACGCGGATGCAGACGCGAAAACCATACGGGCAAAAGGTGGTCCCAGCCGGCTACCATTGGTAAACGGGAGCTGCCCGTGAAATGAATACTCATCGAAGATATCGAGCGCACTGTCATCAGCAGAATGCCAACAGAGGCGATCGTGCTAGCAGCACCGAATGACTGCAGGCCGAGCCGCAACGTCTGCGGCACCGGGCCGATTAAATCGATTTGGTTACTTCCTATGAAGGCGAGAACCGAGCTCGTTCCAAGAACGAACATGAGCGCGATGATCGGAGCCGCGATAATAACGGAACGTCCAATGTTGCGCGCCGGTGCATGAGCTTCACCGGCCAGAATGCCTACGTATTCAAACCCGCTGAGTCCGCCGACTGCCAGTTTGCTGAAGATATTGAAGCAATAAAAGAGCGACATCGCGGGCGCAGCGATTTGCAGCGGGCGATATGAGCTGAGATCACCGCGAGCGAGACTAATGAATGGCAGAACAATCAAGGCGCCATAGACGAGGAACATCGCAAATCCGCCGATGTTGTGCACCCATTTACCTAGCGATAGCCCGCGAACGCCGGTCCAGCCGAGGCCACTTACCAGCACGCAACTGACGAGCGAGACACACCAGGGACTGCTTCGCATCCACGCGGCTGCGTCGCCCAAGGCGTAGGAGATGTTTGTCGTGATGAACATGCCGCCCATGGCAATCACCATGATCGACAAGAGCCAGAGATTCCAGGCGACGATGAAGCCTGTGAATTCGTTAAAAGCGAGCTTTGCCCACTGGTAAATTCCACCTTCCAACGGCATCAGTTTGCTCAGATAAATGACGACGGCGGCCTGCGGAATGTAGAAGAGTAAAATAGCGAGAAGCCAGAAAAAGAGATGCGATGTTCCAAGTTTTGCGGCAGTGCCGACCCAGCCCGAGCCAACCACAAACACAATCTGTGTCAGAACGAGATCGCCAAGCCCGAGCGGCTTTTTCAATGCAACGCTCTGTTCTTCGACTCTGCGTTCCGCGCGATCGAGTGCTGTTGTCATTGCTGACCTTAAGACTGAAGAGCGACGTCATCCTGAGCGCAGCGTAGCGGAGTCGAAGGATCCCGTGATGCAACCCTCGGTAAGGCCACGGGATTCCTCGACTTCGCTCGGAATGACCTCAGTGTTCGTGCTCGTGTTCGGATCTTTTCGGCGGTGCGGGTGCGTTTCGAAATTCGCGATGACGGACTCTTCCGCCAGCGTAGGCGATATAAACCCCGCTTCCCAGCGTCGCCGCCCCGAGCAAGACCACCGCCAGGGCGAGCGGCAGCGAGCATCTGGGCCATTTGATTGGCGCGGCGATAGCGAACGCGCTCAAAGCTGCGAGCACATAGAAAACCCAGATGAGGTCCTCGGCGCGATGCATGTGTTCATCAAGCCAGGCCCCTCCGTCCTCGTCAGTCATCGATAAAACACGGTCGTAACCTTCCTCGCCAAATTCATAGACAGGCCACGCCGACGCGGAGCTGATGAGTACGAGCGTGAGGGTTGCGATTTGAGCTCGACGGCTCTTCAAAACCAAAGCGAGCACGAGACCGATCAAACCTGTGAGCAACCCATAAACCGGCAATGGATTGAGCAACACATGAATGTATTCAGGCTGCTGCAAATCGCGCAGCAAGGCCCCGATCATAGCTTGCCCCGCCACTGGGTACCGGAGACTTGGGCGGTCCGTGCTGCTTGATTCGACAAGTATTTTTGCCAGTCAGCAATCGTGAAATGCCACCACTCGGTGCGCAATCCCCAAAAGCCTGCATTTCGCATTGCGATCTGCAGCAAATGCACGTGTGCGCGAACATCGGCATGAGGACCGACGTAGCGCCACATTGCAGCGGGCGTAAAATCGTCAAAGTCACTGGGCATGCGCACGGGACGATTCCACGTATCGACTAATGTAGCGTCGATAGCGACACCCCAGCTGTGCAGCGATCCGACGCCAATTTCAGGATTGGCAACGTAATCGCTGTTGTGTGACGCGTGCCAAAGCTTTTCCTGCACGGCTACAGGCCGGTACGCATCCCAGATTTTCAGCCCAAATTGGTAGCGCCGCAAAAACGCCTGTGCTGCCGCCAAACCCGAAGCGACTTCTGGTCGAGTGAGAGCGCACGTTCCGCTAGGATAAAGCGGGTACCCGACGAGGTTATTTCGCCCAGCATAACGCAGCTCAACAATGATTGTCGGGTCGACTGATCGAATATCAACCAGGGGGCCGCCGGCGTTTGCGGCCAATGGCGGCAGCGCCACTGCCATCGCAGCGATTAAAGGAACGTTAAAGCGTCGCATTTGCTGAGTCAGTACGCTATCACTACCTGGGGAGCCTCCGTTTTTGCCAGGCGCTCAAGAAGAACGCGAGCGCTATTTTCAGGGACCTCGAACCGCAATTCCAAATTTGAGGGGCTCGGTCTTTGGATCTCGGGCGGTCGGGAGTAAAGCAACAGGTCCGAATCCGGCAGACGCAGCCATTGCTGTGGATTATCACGCAAATTTCGCGCGATTTCGGCAGCATTTTTGGAGGAGTTCACTTTTATGAGCACTCTGGCTTTTACTGGATTTTGTAGATTGATCGCAAGACCCAGTAATTGTGAAGCGTCGAGCAGTTCGGTGGTAAAGATCGGATTAAAAACACGCGCGAGATCGGGCGGATCACGCGAAATGAGTCGCAGTGCACTTTCGCGATCGAGTGCCTGGAAACGATCAAACAGTTGGCCCGTGATTTTCAAGTCCGGTTTCATCCCGAGACGCACCAGCACCAACTCATCTACCGCAATCGGTGCTCCGACAGCGAGTGTTGCGGGTCCGACCCTGGCAACCGCAAAATCAGGCGGTCGCTCCCAAACCGGCAAGCCGCTAATTGCGCGCTTTTGGAACGCTTTGTCGCCTGCGATCGCACGAATGGCCTTTGGAGCGGCCCGGCGCGCTTCAACCAGGACGAACTCGCGCGTCTCTCCGGTTTCACTGGTTGTAATTGCACGAGTAATGCGTGTGGCATCCCGAGGCAGGTTTAATCCCGGAGTCGAAGCAGCCGCACCGACTAATCCCGGCCACAGTTTGGGCTGATCTTTGCGCCAGCGCCTCGCGAGGTCTGCCCGTTCAAATTGATCGGCGTTGATCGACAAAATCGTGTCGGTTTCCTGCGGCAGCCATTCGCGACCTCGCGGAGATTGGAAAATGACAAGCAGAGTGATCGCAACCAGCACCAGCACCGAGAAAACGCTGAAATAAAATTTCCGCAGCTCCTGCTTGTCGATCTGACTTGAGAGCGAGGCCAGCTCTGCCTTGTGCGCCAAATGCCGATCGACTGCCTCGCGGCGGCGATGCGCCTCGGCCAGCAAATGCGGAGCGTTTGGGGGCGCAACGCCCTGCGCGGCAAGGTGCCGGCCAATATTCAAATACGCGGGATTTTTCCGCTCCTCCACTGTTTGATGGCGTGTGCGTGCGTTGCGCGCCGCTTCTTGTTGAGTGCGGATGTTGTCGCTCAATTTCCGGTCGCGCGCTTCAAAGTCGCTCCGGGTCCGCGCAATATTTTTTTCCATCGCAGAGAGTTCCGCTTCTGCGCCGTTCAACCTCTCTTTGGCCAGGCGCGCCGCTTCCGCGCTACCCAGGCGCGCCCGGACAAGTTCTGCGCGCTCTTCCGGAAGGCGGGCCCTCCGCGCGCTGATGCTCGCAGATCGTACTTCCACGTCCGCGGGGAGCGGATCGAGAGCCTGCAGGTCGGAGAGTTGTTTCAAGAGATCGCGATCGGCAGCCTCGCTTTCCTGAATGCGGCGTTCTACGGCGGCGAGTTCCCGCTCGCAGACGTCCACATTGCTTTTGGTTTGGTTGCGCTTTTGGAGAAGGGGCTTCTTTTCCGCCTCCAGCTTTGCGATCGCCTCCGCTTGTTCGCGCGAATTTTGGTGTCGTTCCTCTTCGATCCTTTTTATTCCTTCTTCGATCTGTGCGATTCGAACTGCGACTTCCTTTTGTTCCTGCTCCAGTTTCTTTAGCGCGACGATCTCGTTGCGCAGCTCGGGAAAATTTGCCGCCTGGGCGGTGCCTTCGCGCCCCAGATTGATTTCACTCTTTTGCAGGAGGCGCTTCTCATGACGAAGCGCAATGCGTGTTCGCTGGCGACGGATTTTGAATCCACTCTCGCGAAAGCCGGTGCGAATGAAACTCACGGGTGAACGCTATCCGAATGCGCGCCACGAAAAAGAAAAGAAATTTCAGCTGCGCGCATCTTTCTCATTGGGTCCATACGACTCATGGGACGAATGGGCCCGATGGAAGTTACTCTTCCGATTCGGCCAATTTCGCCAACACACTAAAGTCTTCGAGCGTAGTCGTGTCGCCGGTGACTCGCGCCCCGCTGGCGATTTCTTTCAACAATCGACGCATAATTTTACCACTACGGGTTTTTGGGAGCGCTTCGGCGAAACGAACTTCATCTGGTTTTGCAATTGCCCCGATGTGCACGCCAACATGCTCGCGCAGCTCTGCTTTCAGTCCGCCAGTGACACTAACGCTCGCCTTCAGCGTCACAAAAGCAACAACGCCCTGTCCTTTTAGTTCATCGGGTCTGCCAACCACTGCCGCTTCGGCAACCTGCGGATGACTCACCAGCGCGCTTTCAATTTCCGATGTACCGAGCCTGTGGCCCGCCACGTTGAGGACATCATCGATACGCCCAACGATCCAAAAATAGCCGTCTTCATCGCGCCGCGCGCCGTCCCCGGTGAGATAATTGCCTTTAAATTCGCTCCAGTATTGCTGCCGATAACGGGCCTTGTCGCCGTAAATGGTGCGCAGCATCGCCGGCCACGGCCGGCGGATGATTAGCTTGCCGCCTACGTTCGCTCCGACTTCGCGCCCTTTCTCGTCAACAATAGCTGGATCGATTCCAAAGAATGGGAGCGTTGCGCTGCCCGGTTTCGTTGGAATTGCACCTGGCAGGGGAGTGATCAGAATCGATCCTGTTTCCGTTTGCCACCACGTATCGACAACCGGACAACGCCCGCCGCCGATGTTTTTGTAGTACCACATCCATGCTTCTGGATTGATTGGTTCGCCGACCGTGCCGAGCAGGCGGAGCGACGAGAGATCGTGTTTCGCGACCCAGTGGTCGCCCCAGCGAATAAATGCGCGAATCGCTGTTGGCGCGGTGTAGAGAATATTAACCCGATATTCTTCGATGATTTTCCAGAACCTGTCCGGTTCCGGCCAATTGGGCGCGCCTTCGTACATGATCGTTGTCGCGCCGTTGGCGAGCGGACCATAGACGATGTAACTGTGGCCCGTGACCCAGCCGACATCGGCGGTGCACCAAAAGATATCTTCATCTCGAATGTCGAAGATGTACTTCGTGCTCGAGTAAACACCGACTAGATAACCGCCTGTAGTATGGAGAATGCCTTTTGGTTTCCCGGTGGAGCCACTCGTGTAGAGGAGATAAAGCGGATGCTCGCTGTCGAGCGGTACAGGCGGACAGTTCGCGTCGACATACTCCAGTTCGCGGTGCCACCAGACGTCGCGCCCTTCTTCCATGTGAATCTCGTTTCCTGCGCGACGAAAAACGATAACGCGCCGGACTGACGTGCCGTCACGGAGTGCCTCATCAACGTTTTTCTTCAACGGCACAATTCCGCCGCGCCGGTATGCGCCATCGGCCGTGACCACCGCGATCGCGCCGCTATCAGCAATTCGATCTCGAATGCTGTCGGCACTAAATCCGCCGAAGACTACTGAGTGTACCGCGCCGATCCGCGCGCAGGCGAGCATGGCAACCGCGGTCTCAGGAATATTGGGGAGATAAATGATCACACGATCGCCTTTTTTTATGTTGTTTCGTTTCAGCACATTCGCGAAGCGGCAAACTTCGCGATGCAGCTGTTGATAGGTAAGCGTACGTTTATCGCCAGGTTCGCCTTCCCAGATAATTGCTGCCTTGTTCCGGCGCGGCCCAGTCAGATGCCGATCCAGGCAATTTTCCGAAATGTTGAGTTTGCCTCCGGCGAACCACTTCGCGAACGGAGCTTTCCATTCGAGCACCTTTTTCCATCTTGCGCGCCAGACCAGCTCACTCGCTTCGCGCGCCCAGAATTTTGCCGGCTGGCGGAGTGATTCCCGGTACATCCGCTGATATTGCGCGAGACTTTTGATTCGTGCGTTTTTTGCAAAATCTGTTCGTGGTTTAAAAATGCGTTTCTCAACCAGGTGCGACTCGATGTTGTCGTGCATGAGCAGTCCCTAATATGCCGAAGAAATTCTCAGGGCAAGGATCGTGTAAGTTAAAAGTTGATAAGTTAAAAGGTTACATTGTTGCAGCCGGCCTTTTTAACTTCTCGACTTTGTAACTCTTTTAACTCCGTTGGATCATGATTGAACCGCGACGCGACGAGTATTTCATGCGTGAAGCATTGCGTCTGGCCAACAAGGCGGCCGCGGCCGGGGAAGTGCCGATTGGCGCAGTCGCTGTTCGCGAAGGCAAAATCATCGCGCGCGCTCATAATCAGGTGGAATTGCTCAAGGACGCCACTGCCCATGCGGAAATGCTCGTATTGACGCAAGCTGAGGCAGCCGTGGGTGATTGGCGACTGACCAATTGCGATCTGTATGTGACCAAGGAGCCATGCGCGATGTGCACGGGTGCGATCGTCCACACACGAATCCGACGTGTGATTTTCGGTTGCACGGATCCCTCCGCGGGAGCTGCGGGAAGCGTGATCAACCTTTTGCAAATGCCCGGCTTCAATCACCGGTGCGATATCGCGTCGGGTGTCTTGCAGAACGAATGCGCGGCAATTTTGCGGGATTTTTTCCGTAAACGGCGCGACGAGCAGGACCGGAGCTGTCTCTAACGGTCAAGCCAACCCGATCCGAGCGCTTTCACAATTTTTTTCCGCTCCTCGCGCGCGTGAAAATCCTAACGAAACCTTCGGAAAGTAACAACCGCGTTACTTTTCCGATACACGACCTAGCTCGGTTGCGGTTGACAAAGCGACGGTCGCGCTCCTAGCCTCGAACGGGAGGAGTGTAATTATGAAGAATAAGAATATTGGTTTTTGTGCAATAGCCGCGCTGGCTGTGAGTGTGCTCCTCGCACCGGCAGCTTACTCGCAGACGGAGCGTTTTTCTGCAAGCCTTGCTGGTGCGAACGAGGTGCCTCCAATTAATACCGCCGGCACAGGCGACTTCGAGATGTCGATCCAGCAGGGCACGATCACATTCTCGTTAACCTTCTCCGACCTGTCATCGCCGCTTGCGGTGTCCCACCTGCACTTCGCGCCCAGCAAGGTCGCTGGTGGCGTCATGATATTCCTGTGTGGCGGCGGGGGCCAGCCCGCTTGCCCAGCGACAACTGAGGGAACCATCACAGGGACAATCACGGCGGCAAATGTCACCGGGCCCACGGCCCAAGGCATTGCTGCAGGCGATCTTGATTCGGCCTTGGAGGCCGTGCGCCAAGGTCTCTCCTACGCGAACATGCACACAGCGAACTTCGGCGGCGGTGAGATACGCGGCCAGGTCCGTCGTGGCTTGGGGCATGGTGGAGGTGATTGATTCACTGTGACGCGAGATCGACCGTCTTGAGGCTGGCTAACGTCGAGTAAGCATTCCGGTACAGTCATCAGCGATTCCGCTGCGTCGTTGTCGAACTTGGGGGATCAGACGGTGTGTTTCATGCGCCACAAAATCTTGAAAAGGGCGGTCATGGACTCTCTCCACGCACCATGCACCATCTGAAAAGTTTTTTTCCGGAATCGGAAAGCGTTCTGTTTCGCACACTCTTTCTGAGTTGTCGAGTACCGGATAAATTTTCGCGTAGTGATCACAGAAAGATCACAAATTTACGGCTATGATGCAGATTGTGGGTTGACTGATTCCGTGCATGGATTCTAATTTACGTTCTCTCTCTCGTCCTCTCCGAGGTGTGGAATTCGGGGTCGTTTGAAAGTCGCCGGGTAAATCACACCAATCTGCGGAAATAGCCATTGCTCCAATATGAAAAGAACTCACGCTCCAACATTGATCGGAATTATCGAAATCTTCGGGCTAATAACCCTGCTTACTTTCCCTGCTGAAAGAATTCACTCGGCAATCCCGACCATCAAAGTGCCTGGTCCCTATCCCTACGAAACGCCTGTGCACGTTCCGGCGCCACCGACTTTTTCCGAATCATCGGTCTTACCCACGCCTGCTCCTTTTCCCTATCCTGAATCGGCACCCTCACAATTGGCTGCTCAGAATCGTGATTCACGAGCGGAAAATACCCGGCGCCCACCAACGGCGAAAGCGGTGCGCGAGGCAGCATTCAAATACAATGGAGTGCCGGATTTCTGCGAATTTCTGGCAGCACTTCCTGCTACCGTCAGTGTGTTCGATCCAAAGCTCGGAAGGATACGCACTCTTGTAGAGGGAAGCCACGTAGTACGCAAAAATGTGACGTGGCTTCGTAAACGTCAGGAAGCGGGTCCGAAACCAAACGACCGAACCGTCGTCACAGTCGAAGAACTCGGTACGGGCAATCCAGGGATTTGATCAATCTTTAAGTCACCGTCAAAGAAGCGGACCGCCATCGGAGATCGGTTGTGTTTAGCGACTGCTGACAGGCGCAGAATTGGGATTTGCGTGTTAACTGGTTTTGCAGCGCCCGTCATGCCGCTATCGGCATTTGGCGCCTTGGGCCGTCACGTTTTAGACGCGCCGGGATTGCGGTTGCAGTATTAGGAGGGTCCGCGAAAATCGTTCAACGATGAAGATGACGATATTTAAGGGCAGCGAGGTTGAGGTAGAGAAAGAAATCAACACCTGGCTAAAAGCCGAGCGGATCAACAAGATTCGCCACGTTACGCACGTAAATCATGGCGCAGTGGTGTACATCACTGTTTGGTGGCATCACCTGGATAGGGGTAAAAATGCGTCGATGGCGCACGGGCTGTCTTGATCGCCTGGGATTTATTGCGACGCGACGCGCGATCCTGAGCGCGAGTCGCCAGTAGTATCACTCGCCATTTGCGTAAATCGCCCCAATGGGAAATCATCGCAGACAATCTCAGCAAAGCTGGATGGAGTTGGGGCTGGCAAGTTTTTGAAGCTCCGGGTGTTGAGCCTGTGTTCCGGGAGAAACGTCAAGTCATCGACTATGCCGAAACTCGGGCGTGCGCAAAAAGCCGGCGACGTGATGCGCGCGGTGCTATCGACCTTTCTCGATTGCTCGGATCAGAGTTAAGTTGGCACGCTCGTATTGATTCATGTTTTTGAAAACGCGACCCTGATCGCCATCTACACCGCGGTAATAATTGCCGAGCGTTTGGGCAAAGGCAATTCCCCTCGGAGTCGAGAATTTGTAGCCCTTCCGGGCAAATATTTCGTTTCGGGCTCGCCATAAATCAGCAGAACTAAGGCTCGAAAGGTCGGTCGCACTCAGATAGCGAGAGCTTGAATCCGGAAAGAGCCATGGTCCGCTCGCGGGCGCAATCGATGGCTGAGCAATCGTCGGTGAGTTACTCACGGGAAACCCTTCCCTAGCCCCGACTTCTTGCTGCGGTTGCTGGGCACGCGCGACATCTTCCGTGGGCAACACGGTCAGATCTTTGGCGGTCTTGCGTTGCGGTTGTGTTGCAATCGGCTCCGGCTGTTTGCTGGCCGCTTCATCTTCCGTCGGGTTAACAATTGGGATCTGTCTTTCAGCCTGGGTGGATCCGCTCAACTTCTCTGGTGCTACCTCTCTTTTGTGTTCAAAATACCATCCCGCACCGCCGACAATCATTAAGACTGCGATTGCGACAGCGATCAGAGTTGATTTACGCGAAGATGGTGGGGAAATTTGCGCCGTTGTCATCGGACTCTCTCTCTCGATCTGAGCTAGTACGGGGAGGATTAGGGGACCTGCTTGTGAGGACGACATCTGCTTCATCAATGTTTGCAACGTCCCGCAAAAAACCGCTACGACGGAACCGAATTGAATTTTGTCGCCATCCTTCAACTCAGCGTCACTAATAGAAACGCCATTAACCTGTGTCCCGTTTGTTGAATGCAAATCTTTCAGCCAATAGGAGTCGGCGACTCTCGCGAGTATCGCGTGCTGCGCTGAGACCGCCGGATCGTCAATGACTATGTGGTTCAAGGGAGCACTGCCAATCGTGACAATGTCGCGAGTCAACTCATGCGTTACGAGATCAGCTTCCTCGCGGTTCACAACCAAGCGAGCCATCTTACCCTCCTATGAGTTCACCCCCCGGGACCCCAGTGGTGGGGCCTTTCGTGCTTCCTGACGCGCGACCAAGCTCCAAGCAGAAAACGCCGCGCGGGAAGGAAACACGTCCTTCCAAGTTTGTTCTACGGAAACGGTAGAACGAAGTTCTCCCGGCTGTTAAACCTCTTTATTTGCCAGCATCGGGCACGCCGGACCCGTTAGCGTACGATCGGTTCCAGTGCCCCTTTGGTATTTCCGATTAGCACGCCAATGAAGGGCCAGACACTGACAGTGCCGCCAGCGATCAATTTCAGAACCGTGAACGTGCTGCGCATCACAGCGCCCGTTCATATTATTTTGTGGTTGCTGTGTGGAGACTAAAACAAGCACAATTCACCGATTTGAAACACTGTACGATTATCGGCCACAGGACTCAGCGCATCCCGGCCTGTTCTGGGGCTCTGCAACAGCGGACGCCTGCCAAAAAGTCCTTCGACTGTCTGTTCGAACCAAAAAAGATTGGTATCGACGTAATCCAGCAGGCTCAACGACTGCGGGGCCAGGAATTAAACGGGGACTATCCCGGTCCGGTGTTTATGAATCAGCACGGAGCCCCAAAGCACCCGCCTCTCCGCACCGTGTACAGCCCGCAGTCGCCGCCAAACCACATTGTTTGAAACAACGGTCGCGGTCTGGGGTTGCGAAAAGGACTTCAAATTCCGAAAAGCGTCGAGATATCTTACGATTCGCTTTGGGCGACAGCCTACATCGCCATCCTACGTCGGTGCCCTTCCCCTTTAGGCTTGAGCGGATTCGGGGTCTCATCAGGCATAGAAGAACATGAATATCTACGAAGTTGATTGGCGAATACGCCCACGCGCGAACGGCCAGGTTCAGAACGTTGTTCTGACTACTTACTGCCTAAACGGTTCTGACTTATTGATGGCTGCCTCGCTAGGATTCGAACCGCGTAAAAGCCCTTAGTTCCCGACGCGGTTTTGTCTCCCATCATGGCGTGTGTATGGCCACGTGAGACCATGAGGTCTTTTACGTGGCTGCCTCGCTAAGATTCGAACCGCGTAAACGCCCCGGCCCCGACGCGGTTTATCGCGACATTGCGTTGCCACGTGAGACCACAAGGTCTTTTACGTGGTTGCCTCGCTAGGATTCGAACAGCGTAAAAGGCTTCGCCTCACGCGGTCGGTCGCTTAAATGACAGACATGTTCTACGTCTACGTCGTGCATTCCATTGCAGATAACGGTTTTTACATCGGCTTTACCGCGGATTTGAAGAGACGAGTATCGGAGCACAAAAAGGGTGCCTCATTTGCGACAAGCTACCGCGGGCCGTGGCGACTCATCTATTACGAAGCGTACACAGAACGACTCGATGCGGAAGGGCGAGAGCGGTATCTTAAGAGCGGTGCCGAAAGGCGCTTGCTTGGGAGTCAATTAAGGCGCTATCTCGAAAAGTTTGGAGCTCGGTCAGCCACGTAAGGTCGCGAGACCTTTTACGTGGCGTGGCTGCCTCACTAGGATTCGAACCTAGACAGAGATCTTTTACCTATGAGAATTTGCGAGTGCTACCAGTTTGCCTAAGAGCGAGTGCTACCAGCCCGGCCCGGTTCTGTAGCTGCGTAGGCATTGTAGATGAATCCCGGTTCTGTCGATGTAGTGGCCGCTGCTATCGGCGATTTCTGCACGCGTACACGTTTACGAAATACGTCCGCGCAATGAACGGATTACATGATCGAAACCGAATAAATCGCAGCAAAATTTTACGTTTTCCAAATATTTGTTGCAACGAACTAAGCTCGAAACAGTTATGTAGCCTACTCCTTCGTCAGCTTTGCGAATCGACAGGATAATGCTTACGATTTAGTAGGGGTCGCGTCCTGCATTCTGGACATCGCGTCAGACTATTAACTGTGTCCGCCGCACGCACAACGAAACGCTGTCCGCTTCTCAGGATCGCGCCAGAATCGTTTTTGATTGCCGAATGGGGAATGATGCGGCGACAATCAACAAGGAAAGCATAAATGAAAACAATACTGATGTTGATCGTTGGGCTGATGCTCGCAGGCTGCGGATCAACGGAAAACCATGTTCGTAATCGTGATGAAGGTGCGCGGCGATCTGGCGTCGTACATCAACCGGTCACGAAGGACGGCGAAGTTCGTGCGGTGGACACGATATGCGCTTGCCCTTGATTGCCGAATGGATGCTGGCTCACGACGCTTTGTGATTGAATCCCGGCAATGTGGATGCGTTGGATAGTATGGATCGTTTACGTAAATTCCCCGCTCAATTTTTCAACAATCGACGGCGGCAACGCCTCGACTGATTTCAACGCAATCGCAAAAGCCACTTCTAGAAAAAATCAATACATGCGGATGGGAGTTTGGCTCATTATTGCCGGATCACTGCTGCAACTAATAAGCAATTTCATTCCCGAATGCCGTTGAACAATCCTGCGCAAAGTCTCGAAACTTCGGCCCGCATTCAGTTGCGCGAGTACTGCGATTTTTAATTCACGCCACCAGCCAGAAAGGGATTTCTGCCTCGCTAGGATTCGAACCGCGTAAACGCCCCGGCTCCGACGCGGTTTATCGCGACATTGCATTGCCACGTGAGACCACAAGGTCTTTTACGTGGCTGCCTCGCTAGGATTCGAACCGCGTAAACGCCCCCGCCCCGACGCGGTTTTCTTTTCTGCATCGCAACACTTATGGCCACGTGAGGGGGCGAGCCCTTTTACGTGGCGTGGCTGCCTCGCTAGGATTCGAACCTAGACAGAGAGATTCAGAGTCTCTAGTGCTACCATTACACCACGAGGCAACAGCAAATCAAAAAATCCGAAATTCGAACATCGAAATCCTAAACAAGCTCAAAATTACGGAAATGATCAAAACGGCAAAGCGTGCTTTTCAGGGACGTTTGCGATTTGAACTTTTGATATTCGGATTTGTTTCGATATTCGGGATTCGGCTTTCGAATTTCTCTTAGTTGCTGAGAACGACTTCCTCGCCTTCGCGTGCGCCGTCCACTTCAATTTCTTTTCCATTTTCGCGGACTAGTCGCCGCGCTTCGTCCACCATGGCATCGACCTTTGCGTCATCGTGACTTGGGTCATGATGAAAAAGCAGAAGCCTGCGGACTTCCGCAGCGAGCGCTAGCGAAACCGCGCTGGAAACCGAACCGTGTCCCCATCCAACGTGACTCTCGTACTCAGTGTCGGTGTATTGCGCGTCGAGAATCAGAATATCGCTGCCGCGGAGAAACTCGACGAGGGCGATTCGCTCCTCTGCCGCAGTCTTTTCCGCCTGTTCCGGAGTCATGCCGTTGGCCCGTGCTGAATGCAGAAATCGATAGGGCTCATGGTCCGGCAGGAAAGCGATTGAGCCGGCGCTGGTGAACAGGCGATAACCGGCACAAATGCCAGGATGATTTACGAATCTGGCGCGGACTTGTACTTTTCCCACGCAGAACTCCATCTCCGTTAGTTTTTTGATGTCGACCTTGGCGGAAAGTTCGCGCATCGCGATGGGGAAAAATGGCGCCTTCATCGGTTCAGCCATAATTTCAGCAAAACTCATTTCGACGCCGTCGTAGCCCCGTACACGGATTTCATTTTTCTTGTCGTATGCTGGGGCGAAGAAGGGCAATCCCTGGATATGGTCCCAATGAGCGTGTGTGATCAATAACGAGAGCCTGATCGGTTCCGACTGGAATTCTTTTTCCAAAGCTATTCCAAGGCAGCGAATCCCGGAACCCGCGTCGAGCGCGATAATCTCATCATCTGCGCGCACCTCGACGCACGTGGTGTTGCCTCCGTAATGCAGTGTGCCAGGCTCCGGCACGGAAATGGAACCGCGCGTCCCCCAAAACCTGAGTAGTGTGGTCAATGCTGGAACGCTAGGCATGAGGCGAGAGCGCCCGACTTTGCCACGCGTTTTTGACGAAACCAAGCGTTTTTAGCCCACAATAGCAGGGCACTCGCGTCGGCCACGCTTTAAAAGAAAATCGGGATTATCAAGATCGCCAGAATATTGACGACTTTAATCATGGGATTTATCGCAGGACCGGCGGTGTCTTTGTACGGATCGCCCACAGTATCGCCTGTCACGGATGCGGCGTGAGCGAACGACCC
>QHPC01000148.1 GCA_003218915.1 Verrucomicrobiota bacterium | reverse complement strand
TCGTCAAAGTAATCGTCCCCGATCACCTTGAATTCTGCCTTGTGAGTGCCGCGCACGTTTTTATAGGTGATTTCCTGAGCCTGGACGTGTTCGTGCAATTTTTCCTGGCGATATTCCAGACGCACTGTGACATCGGCGGGGCGCTTGACCCGCCAAAAGAAATCGAAATAGTTTCCAAAACGCTGGCGTTGATCCAAGCCACTGACGGCTCCGAAAAGTCGGTATTGGCGTTCAAACGTGATGGGAGCGTCCTGAAGCGTAGCAGTTTTCTGGTTCGGGGAATTTGACTTCCCGCCCAGCTTGCTCGTCTCCTGACGCGCCCTCTCGCTCGGCTTCGGCCCTGTCTCACTCAGGAAGAAGAGCTTGGTTTTTCGAAACTCGAAGTCTTTGTCCAGCGCCACCGGTAGCGGTGCGACTTTTTCGACGACTTTCGGTTCTTCCCGAGTGCCCTTGCCGGAAGCGGACAGACCCAGAAACGTCAAAGCGAAAACTGCTGCGGCAAATTTCATTTCCTTAATAAAGCTGCTCCCTCAAGCCGGTGTCAACGCGCAACGGATAGGTGCCACACAGGCTCGACGGACGTTATGGAACTCGCGTGGATTCGGAAGTATTTTTTTCCGTGATTGAAGTTCGCTACGAGCGCGGAGTTTACTTGCCGAAACAGGATGTCTGGCTGGATCCATGGGAGGCAAAAGACTTCGGGTTCGTTTCGCACGCGCATGGCGACCACATCGCGCCGCACAAGGAAGTTATCGTTTCTCAAAGCACAGCACGCCTAATGCGAGTCCGCCTGCCGGGCTCGCGTGTCGAGCATGCTCTGCCATTTGGTGAAAGACGCACCGTTCGCGGTGTCGACCTTATGTTGATACCTGCCGGGCATATATTTGGTTCAGCGCAGTGTCTGATTTTCGCTGACGAGGGAACGCTTCTGTACACGGGCGATTTCAAGCTGCGCCCCGGGAAATCCGCCGAGCAAGCGGAGTGGCGTCAGGCCGATACACTAGTGATGGAAACAACTTTTGGACTTCCGCACTATCGCTTCCCACCAACGAAATTAGTGGTGGATCAAATGGTGGCGTTTTGCGGCGAAGCCATTGACGCTGGAGAGGTCCCGGTGCTGCTTGGCTATTCGTTAGGCAAAGCACAGGAAATCCTCTGTTCCCTAGATGGGGCCGGCTTAACAGCCATGCTGCACGGCTCAATCTTTCAAATGACCCGCATCTACGAACAGTTTGGCCAATCGTTTTGCAAATACGTACGATACAACCCGAATGGCGTCGCCGGGAAAGTCTTGATCTGTCCGCCGAGTGCAAATCGCTCGGAGATGCTGGAGAGAATCCCGCGCAAACGCGTGGCGCTAGTCAGTGGTTGGGCCGTCGACCCCGATGCCGTTTATCGTTACCAGGTCGATGCAGCTTTTCCCCTGTCCGATCACGCCGACTATGACGATTTGCTGCGATACGTCGAATTCGTGCGGCCGCGCCGGGTATTAACACTCCACGGATTCGCCGCAGCGTTTGCTTGCGATCTTCGCCGTCGCGGCATTGAGGCGTGGGCGTTGAGCGAGCAAAACCAGATGGCGTTGCAGTTCGGAGCCAAGGATGTCGCACCGCGATCTGCCGCAAAACGTGTTGGAACACGGCGGAATCCGCGCCAGTCAACCTCGGAATCTGAATTTCTGCGGTTTGCCGATGTGGGTGAAGCCGTTGCAGCGACTTCGGCAAAATCGGAGAAGATTCGTTTGCTATCCGATTACATGCAGAGCCTAACAAGGGAGCAGCTTCCGATTGCGGCCACGTATTTCACCGGCAGGCCATTTGCTCAAAGTGATCCGCGGGTATTGCAGGTCGGATGGGCGGTAATCTTCCGAGCGTTGCAGGACACGACGAGAATCGGCGACGCTGAATTTCATCGTGTCGCTGGCAGGCACGGCGACGCTGGCAAAACCGCTTTTGAAGTCCTCGATGCGCGAACGGCACCGCATTCATTCAGCATCCTTGAATCGGCCGAGTTGTTTCAAAATCTTCTGCGCGCGCGCGGCCCAATCGCGAAGGCAAAGCTTCTGGAAGAGCGATTTTCGATTTTGTCCGCGCGCGAAGGCCAGTACATCGTCAAGATTTTGACAGGCGATCTCCGCATCGGCTTGCGTGAGGGCCTCGTGGAGGAAGCCATCGCCAAGGCGTTCGATGTTTCGCTTGAACAGGTCAAACGCACCAACATGTTGTTAGGCGACATCGGACGCACCGCGCTGCTGGCTTCCCCAAAACCATTGAACCGGGTCGACCTATCGATGTTTCGTCCCATCAAGTGCATGCTCGCCACTCCCGAACCAAGCGCGGATGCCGTTTGGAGCCGCTTTATCGAGGCGAAGAGTTCTGCGATCGATCGCCAGCCGGGGTCAACGACCCAAGCTACAGTACATGTTGAGGACAAATTCGACGGCATTCGCGCACAGCTCCATCGCGGCAGAGACAGAGTCGAAATTTTCTCGCGCGATTTGAGATGCATTACCGGACAGTTCCCGGAGCTCGTCGAACAAGCCATGAAATTCGACCAGGAGCTGATCGCCGACGGCGAAATCATAGCTTTCGCAGAAGGCCGGCGACTGACGTTCTTCGACTTGCAAAAACGACTCGGGCGGAAGGACGAGAACGCAGACCTGTTTGCACGCGCGGCAGCGGATGTGCCAGTCGCCTTTGTGATTTTCGATATTCTCTGGATGAACGGACGCTCGCTCTTGCGGACACCGCTGCAGGAGCGGCGGCAACAACTCGGGACGCTCGTGTTACCGCCTAAATTTCGCAGGGCGAAGGTAACACCGGCGCGTTCTGCCAACGAGATTGAGCAAATTTTTCAGGATGCGCGCCGGCGCTTGAATGAAGGTTTGATGATCAAAGACCCGGAAAGCTTCTATCTGCCGGGCACTCGCGGAATGTACTGGTTCAAACTGAAGCGCGAATTGGCGACGTTGGACGTGGTGGTTGTCGCGGCGGAGCTTGGCCACGGCAAACGCAATAACGTACTAAGCGATTACACGTTCGCAGTGCGCGACGAAATCTCCGGCGAACTCTTGCCGATTGGCAAAGCCTACAGCGGGTTGACTGACGCGGAGATCGCGGAGTTAACGGAGCACTTCAAACGGAACACGATCGCCGATCATGGCCGACATCGCAGAGTGAAACCGGATGTTGTGCTCGAGGTAGCTTTCAATTCAATCCAGGCCAGCACACGTCACGCCAGTGGGCTGGCGCTGCGTTTCCCACGGATCAAGGCGATTCGACGCGACAAGAACGTTGATTCTATCGACACAGTCCAGTACGCGCGCGAGCTTGCCAGGCAGTCGGCGAATTCACCGAGCGATTTCGAGAAGAGCGCCTGACGAGTGTCCGGCACTTACTCTGGGGTCGGCGATGGAGTCGGCGAAGCTGCTTCGGTGGCGGGAGCTGTCGCCTGCGGACGTGGTAGCGCCCGAGCTGCCCTCATTTTGTGTATCTCTTCCAGCCTGCGCTGCCTTTCAGCGAGGCGCTCCTGCATTCGTTGCTCTCGGTCAGCTCTTGCATCAGAGGGGACTGCAATGAGGCCTTTGAGTTCAGGGGGAACGGTCCGCTGAGGTTCGGCGGGAGCGACTCGGGGCACCGCAGGAACGATCGGCTTCCCGGCCAAGTTCTCTCGTGCGGCCAAGGCTTTCTCCCTTTCATCCAATGCTTTCTCCCGAGCGTCCAGCTCCGCTTTGCGCTGAGCGAGTTGTTGTTCACCGGTTGAATCTTGCTTTTGACACGAGCAAACCAGCGCAAAAGGAATCAGCATCGAGAGGACGAAAAGTTTCTTCATAACAACGGTGGATTGGGTCTTGTTGTGTTGGACGAACAAAACGGAGCACTTCTCGATGTCAAACGAAACTTAGCGCTCCGCACCCTGTGGCGTGGCCGAACTTACCATTCTAACGACCACCACTTCTACGCCACGCCGAAAACGCTGGACGTTGGTAAACGTAGTCAGCATCGCCAAACAAACGACAATGATTAGCATCAACAAAACTGCGATTTTTGGGGCTCGGCGCTGTTCAGATTCTTCAGTCGCTGTTTCTGGCAAATTCACGCCCCACTATCCGGGTGAACGTCCCGAGCGCAAGCGAGTTAGGGCACGTCAGTCGAGACGCAGCGCCGCGATTGCGTTCATTACGCGGTCACTCAGCCGCACATAAAGATTCTTTCCTGTCGAATCCAGATCGGCTGCGCCGAAAAAAATCGGTTCTCCAACGACAACAGTAATTGGCACAAAACGAAGGCGACCGCCGCCGCGCGGCAGCGCTTGGTGGGCGCCAAAGATCCGCATTGGGACGACCGGCGCGAGTGTCTTGGCAATCACTAGGCCCAATCCTGGCTCGGCTGGTTGCAAGTTGCCGTCGAGCGTCCGCGAGCCTTCGGGAAAAACCAAGACGCCATTGCCGGCCTGCAAGACGCGGATCACAGCCTTAATGGCACTGCGATCGACCCCTTCCTGATTGACTGGGATAACGTTCAGTTTTGGCAAAACCCAGCCCAACAGCGGCACATTCAAAAGCGTCCGCCGAGCCAGAAAATAAATCGCCCGATCACACGCAGTTCCG
>QHPC01000147.1 GCA_003218915.1 Verrucomicrobiota bacterium | reverse complement strand
GTTCATTCATTGTCAAATCCTTTGACAAAACCGAATAGTTCCAGCGAGTTCCAAACCCGCAGCGGCCTCCCGCTAAAGGCCTATCCATCAAACCGCGCGCTGTTTTAACCCCGCTCCGAGGTTGCCGAGATTTCGTACGCCTGTGTCGTCAGCGTCGTCGGCATCCGCTCTGGTTGTTGGATAAACTGCAAGATCGACAGGATTGCGCTTAAACCCAGCAGCGCGTAAACCGCCGTTTCCATGATGCTTCGGCCCTTTTCCTCTGACCGGACCAGCAATGCGTAAGTCGTGTCATTGTTCATAAGCCTGTGAATCCTTTCTTTTAAAGACGCCAGCCATTTCCGCTTTTGTCTAAAGTTGTTGATCCTTCATGATTGCTTTGAACGTTGGATGCAGCGGCGCCATGAATTGGATTCAAAGATTTGTCATGTTGAGCGCAGCGCCTGCCAGGCCGTAGCTTTATGCGAAGGCTGGAAACATCTCTGGTTTCTCCTGACACAGATGATCAGAGATTCTTCGCTGCGCTAAGAATGACAGGAAACCATCATGAAGCCATTGGACATCGGTTCACGACTAAGCCGAGACTTCCCAGTTGATGGGCACTATCTCATTGGCGTTTCCGGCGGGCGCGATTCCGTCGCGCTACTGCACTGGCTGGTGAATCTCGGTTACAAGAAATTGATCGTCTGTCATTTGAACCATCAATTGCGCGGACGATCGAGCGATGCCGATGCGCGTTTTGTCCAGAAGCTAGTCGATCGCTACAACCAGGAATTTGTAGAGCAGGCGCCCCGCCATCCGGGTTCGCGGACGGGCAAGCGAAGCGCTCGCCCTACAACACGGAGGCCAGATTTTCATTTTGAGCTCGGCGCGGTAAACGTTCGCGCCCTCGCCACAAAACAAAAGATGTCGATTGAAACAGCAGCGCGCGAAGCCCGGTACGAATTTTTTGCTCAAACCGCACGACACCGAAACTGCAAAACAATTTTTCTTGGGCATCACGCCGATGACCTGGTCGAAACCTTTTTAATCAATCTCTTTCGCGGCGCAGGGACTACAGGTCTCAGTGGCGTGCGCGAGAATTCAACGCGCCGGATCGGCGATGTTAACCTTACCATTGTGCGGCCGCTCCTCGGTCTCTGGCGCAAAGAGATCGATAGTTATGTGCGCGAGCATCGGATCACATTTCGCGAGGACGCATCGAACGAAAATCTCAATCCGCTCCGCAATCGCTTTCGTCATCGTATCATTCCTTACCTGGAGAAAATCTTTGGCCGAAACATTCGGCCTGCGATTTGGCGGGCTGCTGCAATCGCCGGCGAAGAAGAAGATTGGATCGACCGTCAACTCCCCGATTCGACCAACGCTGAACTTTCGGTCGCAAAGCTTCGTGCGTTGCCGGTTGCGCTTCAGCGTCGTGCTATTCTGAAATGGCTACGAGCACAAAAAGTTTCCGAAGTTGGTTTCGACGTAATTGAGCGCGTCCGCTCATTGATCGATCAGCACGCGCGGGTTGCGAAGGTAAATCTGGCGCGAAACCGACACGCTCGTCGTCGCGCGGGCAAGATTTTTGTGGAGTAACGCCTCCGCTATAAGTCGTCATCCTGAGCAAAGCGAGGGACCTCACATATCGTCGAGGATTTGCGAGATCCCTCGCTTTCGCTCAGGATGACAATTGAATGAGCTCTGACATCCGCGTCCGCTTCGCCCCTTCGCCCACCGGCTATCTGCATATCGGCGGGGCGCGCACGGCGCCTTTCAACTGCCTCTTTGCCCGGCATCACGGCGGGAAATTCGTTCTGCGAATTGAAGACACGGACATTAAGCGAAACACTGAAGAAGCGATGGCAGGAACGAACCGAGCTTTACGAACGCTACCTGAAGAAGCTTCAGGATTCCGGTCACATTTTCGAGGACCAGGGCGCCATGCGATTTCGTTCGCCCCGCGAGCACGTCATCCTCGATGACGTCGTGTGCGGCAAAATCGATTTCGACCTGAGCAATCCGGCTACCCATCCCGACATGACGATCCGTCGTCCGGATGGCTCATGGATTTTTCATTTCGTGAACGTGATCGACGATCTGGAGATGAAAATCTCGCATGTGATCCGAGGCGAAGATCACCTCTCCAACACGCCCAAGCATATCGAGATTTTTCGCGCACTCGGTGCAACGCCGCCGCATTATGCGCACATCCCGCTCATCCTGAACCGCGACGGATCGAAGATGAGCAAGCGCGACGAAGGCGCGCGCGTGGAGTACTACATCCGGCGCGGCTATCTCCCGGCAGCCGTGCGCAACTACTTGTGTCTGCTTGGCTGGTCGCCCAAGGACAATCGCGAGAAGATCGATATCGACGAAATCATCCGGATTTTCGATCTGAAAAACATCGGACGCAGCTCGGCGACGTTCGATCCCGACAAACTCCATTGGTTGAATGGTGAATATGCGCGCGAATTGAGCGACTCTGAATTTTACGATCTGGCGGTCGCAAAGCTGAAGTCGAGCGGTGTAAAGCTTGATGATTTTCCGGAGAAATACGTCCGCGACGCGCTGCAAACGTGCAAAGGCAAGGTCAACACCTTCGACGAGCTGCCTGCGTATTGCGGGTTCTATTTCACAGACAATTTCGAATACAATCCGGAAGGAGTTGCCAGGCATTTCACGGTTGAGAACAAGCCGAGGCTAAAGGCTGTTCGCGACGCCCTAAGTATTCTGAAGAAATTCGATGTCGCCGAAATCGAAACGACATTGAAAAGCACCGCCGCAAGCCTCGGTGTAAAAGTTGGCGCGATCGTTCATCCAACTCGATTGGCAGTCACTGGCAGCAATGTGGGACCAAGCCTCTATCACCTGCTCGAAGTTCTCGGAAAAGAAAAGGTTGTAGAACGCATTGATCGCGCGCTGTCCACGTTTTAATGCCGGGCAAGCGATGCGCTCGCCCTATGACGGCTGTTTCCACGGCGGCGTATATTTGCGTTGTAGGGCAGGCGCTCCGCCTGCCAAGCGCATCAGGATCGCTTGGCTTCTTTCGCCCAAGTATCCCTCAACGTGATCGTACGGTTCCACACCTGCTTTTCACGCGTGGAATCTGGATCGAGCGCAAAATAACCGAGCCGCTCAAATTGATAGCGCCTATCAGCAGGCGCTTTCGCAAGAGCTGGCTCGCATTTCGCGGTCACGACTTCCAGCGAATTCGGATTAATAAATGATTTGAAATCGCCGCTGGCGTCGGGTTCGGGAACGCTGAACAGGCGGTCATACAATCGAGCCTCTGCCTCGATTGCCTGTGCCGCGCTGACCCAGTGTATAGTCCCTTTTACTTTGCGACCAGCCGTCGGTCCGCCTGATTTGCTGTCCAGGTCGACTGTGCACCGGACCTCAGCCACGTTGCCGGCCGCATCCTTCACGACTTCATCGCACTTGATGATGTAAGCGTATTTCAACCGCACTTCGCCACCGGGCCGCAACCGAAAATATTTTGGCGGCGGCGCTTCCATGAAATCGTCGCTCTCGATGTAAAGCTCGCGACTGAATGGAATCTTTCGTGTTCCGGCATTTGGATCCTCGGGATTGTTGATCGCATCCAACTCTTCGATTTTCCCCCCGGGATAATTCGTCAGCACAATTTTGATCGGCCGCAGCACAGCGAGACGGCGGGTGGCGGTGCGATTAAACTCGTCGCGCATCGTGTGTTCCAGCACGGCCATGTCAGTCATGCTTGGATATTTCGTGATGCCGACGTTGTAAGCGAACGCGCGCAACGCGCTCGCGGAGACTCCGCGTCGCCGCAATCCGGAAATAGTAAGCATCCGCGGATCGTCCCAGCCGCTGACAAGCTTTTCGTTTACAAGTTGGATCAGTTTGCGTTTGCTCATGACCGAATAAGTGAGATTAAGCCGCGCAAATTCATATTGATGCGGACGCGGCTCGCGCAATTCAAGCGCCTCGAGAATCCAATTATAGAGCGGGCGGTGCACTTCGAATTCCAGTGTGCAAACCGAGTGCGTGATGCCCTCAATGTAATCGCTAAGCGTGTGCGCCCAGTCGTACATCGGGTAAATACACCATTTATCACCGGCGCGATGATGCGACGCGTGCCGTATCCGGTAGAGCACCGGATCACGCAGCCAGATGTTTGCAGCGTTTACATCGATCTTTGCCCGTAACGTACGCGCGCCGTCGGGGAACTCCCCTGCTTTCATTCGTGCAAAGAGATCGAGATTTTCCTCGATTGAGCGATCGCGAAAGCCACTCGCCTTCCCGAGCCGGCGATACGCGTCCGTCTCCTCGGGAGTCATATCGCAGACGTACGCTTTGCCTTTGCGTATAAGACCGACGGCGTATTCATAGAAGCGGTCGAAATAATCCGATGCATAAAACGGCGCGCCACCGATGCGCTTGTCCGCCCAGCCATCGATCAACCAATTCACGTCAGTCATGATTGACTCGACGTATTCTGCTTCCTCCTTGATCGGGTTGGTATCGTCCATGCGGATGTTGCAAATGCCGCCAAATTCGCGCGCGATCCCGAAGTTGAGGCAAATCGATTTCGCGTGGCCGATATGCAGGTAGCCGTTAGGTTCCGGCGGAAAACGCGTGCAGATTTGTTTGTATTTGCCTGTACGAAGGTCGTCCGCGACGATATCGCGGATAAAATCCGAAGGTCTTTCGGTCTCAGTCGTCATTAGAACGAACAAAGCTATCGGCGAACGTTCCGGTCGACAACTTTGCCGTAGCAGATCTCCACATTAAGCTCTACCCAATGCGTGTCATCCTGAGCGAAGCGAAGCAGAGTCGAAGGAGCCCGCGAAATCATGCTGGGTTCTACCACGGGGTTCCTCGACTTCGCTCGGAATGACTGGAACGAAGGCGGCCAATGAAAGCGCAGACCACACAACGTTACACGCTCGCCGATCTGGAACAGTGGCGCGAGATATCGCGCGACATTGATCCACCGATTCGCCTGGGCGTCCTTGGTGATCCAGTTGCGCATTCGTTTTCGCCCGAAATGCAAAATGCCGCCCTGCGCGCCTGCGAGATCAACGCTCAATACGCACGTTTTCATATCCGGCCGAGTGAATTGAGATCGGCTCTGCATTTTTTGCGAAATCTGAACTTCGCAGGAATGAACCTGACAGTGCCGCACAAAATTGCGGGCTTCGGGCAGATCGATGAAGCGGATGAATCGGCGAGTCGCATAGGAGCCGTAAACACAATTCGTATTCGTGATAACAAACTGGTCGGATCGAATACTGATGGTGAAGGATTTTTGCGCGCCGTCCGCAGCGAGTTCTCTGTCGATCTCCGCGATCTTCGAGTGCTCATAATCGGTGCGGGTGGCGGAACGGGACGCGCTATTGCGTTGCAATGCGCGCTTGAGAATTGTGAGCGCCTAGTTCTGGTCAACCGCACTTTGGAAAAAGCAAACGCTCTGTTGCAGCATTTGCGTTCGTTTTTTATGGAAGCTCGCGTGCTTGGCCCCGCAGCGCGCCTTGAAGTCGTAGCGTGGGAAGAATCGTTAATGCGCATGCAACTTGGGGACATCGATCTTATCGTCAATGCCACTCCGCTTGGAATGAATCCGAGCGACCCCGCGCCAATCCCTGGGCGCTTGATCGCTCCACATCACATGGTTTTCGATTGCATATATGGGCCTTCGAAAACCACGCTGCTTCGCGCGGCCGAACAGGCTGGCGCGCGCAGTGCGAATGGAATGTCGATGCTGCTACATCAAGGTGCGCTCTCGTTTTCCATCTGGTTCGATCGCGAGCCACCAATCGACGCGATGCATAAAGCGTTACTGTAGGGCGTCTATGTCAGCTCCGAATGCTTTCGGAGTTCACAGAATGGAGCCGCGCGGGGGCGCGAGCGACATGGACGGGCAGCCCACGTGGGCGAGAGAGCGGGAGCGAACGAGTCAAACGCCCTACAATTCACCCGCGGCTAGGTTGTAATTCCCCGGAAAACCGCCATATTAGCCGATGGTAAGCGCGGGTATAAACTTTGGCAGTCCACGGATGACTGGTGTTGCTCTTGCAGAAGAGTTGCAAGAGCTCAAGCGCGAGCGAAACGCTGTTATTCTCGCGCATAACTACCAAGTGCCCGAGTTACAGGATGTTGCTGACTTCGTCGGCGACTCGTTAGGGTTGAGTTATCAGGCTGCGAAAACAGACGCCGACGTGATCTTGTTTTGCGGTGTCCATTTCATGGCTGAAACTGCGAAGATCATTAATCCAACCAAACGCGTGATTTTGCCAGATCTCGACGCGGGATGTTCGCTTTCTGAATCATGCCCCCCCGAAAAGCTCGCGGCGTTTTTGAAGAAGCACGCCGATAAGAACTACTACGTCATCGCCTACATCAATTGCAGCGCGGGAGTTAAAGCGTTGGCCGACGTGATCTGCACCAGTGGCAATGCGGACAGGATTGTGCGTGGCGCTCCGGCTGATCGAAACATTCTTTTTGTTCCGGACCAAAATCTCGGCGCCTGGGTGATGGAACGGACGGGGCGCAAAATGGAC
>QHPC01000012.1 GCA_003218915.1 Verrucomicrobiota bacterium | reverse complement strand
CTTAACGGCAATCACGCACCGTCGTGACGCAGTTTATCCAACCACGATCGTCGGTATCCCGCCGATGGAAGACTATTACATCGGGGACGCGTGCGTGCGCATCTTTCTGCCGGTGTTCAAAATGAATTTCCCCGAAATTGTGGATATGACACTGCCGGCCGAAGGTGTATTTCACAATCTGGTCTTCGTCAGTATTCGGAAACAATATCCTTACCAGGCTTTCAAAGTGATGCACGGTCTGTGGGGCATGGGCCAGATGATGTTCAGCAAATACATCGTGGTCGTGGACGAAGATTGCGATGTGCACAATACAAGCGAAGTACTCTTCCGACTGTGCGCGAACACTGATCCCGCGCGGGACACGACTGTCATCAAGAATCCAAGTGATTCGCTCGATCACGCCCCCAGCGAGCAGAACATCGGCTCACATATGGGGTTTGACGCGACGCGCAAATTGCCTGGGGAAAACTATCATCGTCCGTGGCCGGAGTTGTTGAAGATGACTGATGAAGCGCGAGCGCTGGTGGATGCACTGCAGGCGCAAGCGCGCTGATCCGATCTTTAATAGTCAATTACGGTTTGCGGAAAAGCCGGCCAGTATCGACGTCGCGCGTAAGTCCACCGGGTGGAACTCCTCGAAGGTCGTAGACACGTCCCGTATAAGGGCTGTAATAAAAACCTGGCGTCCCGGCCCAGCGCGCATATGGAAAGCCACCCGGCGGCGCGGGACCATAACGCGCAGCTTGATTCTCCTGAACGATTGCGCCGGTTAAGGCGCCTGCGGCCGCTCCTGCGGCTGCACCAATTGATGCGGCCCGAACATGACCAGTTGCCGCGCCGCCAATGATCGCCCCTGTGGCAGCGCCCCATGCCGCGCCCTGACCAACAGGGGTGTCGCACGAAGTGAGGATACAAGAACTCAGAATAATACCCGACGTAAGTACAACAATTCCCCTTCTCATGATGCAAAATCCGTTCGCGCATTAAACCGCGCCCACCGCCGGATGTTGCGGGGTCTCAAACGCCGCGTTTGTCTGGCTGAACCCGCGTTAGGGGTATATAAATACGTGCTTTGCGCGTACGTCCAGGACCAGCCCGCCATGCGCGACCTTCGAGCAGTCATATTGTTGATATGGCGGATATGGGCTCGTTACAACTCCCGAAGGATCGTGCGGGTTCCGGTTCCCACGCGGATACTGGCCTCCTCGTGGCGGGTATTTTTGATCAGCATCTGCTTTGGTGATGGCTGTCGCTGTCATCGTTGGGTGGCTCGTTTTGGAATCAACCACATCCCTCCCCCCCTGTGCGTACGAAGTCGTGCCCAGCACGAACATCCCAGTTACAACTGCTGAGAGAATTTTCAGTGAATTTGCTTTCATATTCGTAAGTTAGGTTTCGCAATCGGGAAGTCAGACGGACGTCCGCCGCGTCAAATTCAAAGAAGATTTGAAAAGTTGCGCGGCGATCCGACCCGCCTTCTCCATCTTGCTCAGTTGGTAATCTTTTTCAAAGACACGAAACTTGTCCAGCTCAATTCGCTGGAGCAAACCGCGGTAAACTGAGCCCATGATTTCCGCCGGGGTCATGGCTCTCCGGTCTTCAGCCGGCAGAGCCGCAGCGGCATTAGCGAAGAACTGACGCGCTCGCCGCGCCTGGAATTCCATCAGTTGAACAAAGCGCTCGTTGTACTGCCGCTGCGTCAGCTCCGTCTCAGAGTAATGGAATCGCGCCAGATCTTCCTGCGGCAGATAGATCCGGCCGTTCTGCATATCCTTCCCCACGTCACGAATGATATTCGTCATCTGCAAGGCCAGCCCCAGCTCGATTGCGTATTGTTTGCAGCGCTGGTTCCGATAGCCAAAAATCTCGATGCTTACCAGACCGACCGCGCTGGCAACCCGATAGCAATAAATACGGAGCTCTTCGAAAGTGGGATATCGCAGCGCGCTCAGGTCCATTTCAACACCGGCAATGATTTCCTCCAGCATACTGGCTGGCAGCGAGTATTTGGCGATCAACTGTCTTACGTCCCTAGCAAGAAGCGGCTCGTCCTGGGCCGTGGCATGAAGCATCTGGCGCCATTTCGCCAGACCTACTCGCTTTTCGACCGCGCTTAGTTCTGAGGAATCAGCAATGTCGTCAATGACACGGCAGAAAGCATAGAAAATGGTGATATCGCGTTTCCGCTCGCGTCCTAAGGAAACAAACGCGAGAGCGAGATTCGATTTGCTCTGGCGCGTAATCGTCGCCGCATTCAGTGTTGCTCTTCTCAAGGCCGGTTTTTTTAATACTGAATCCATTTCTCGCCGGTGATGCGGCCAGTTTCGCACTGGCGAAATAAACAGACCCACGAAGCCAAGAGCCAGCCAGTGATGACTCCCCGAAGAAAGGCGAAACTCAATTTCCAAAGAAACAGTGCGCCTAATCGATCCGCAATTGCGCCGCGCATGATGGCATCGCAGACCATTATACAAAAGAAATGGATGCCGCAGATAACCAAAAACCACCCAAGGCGACCGGCGTTTTTCCGGATAAACAGGAAGTGGGCGGGAATCGCATCGATCACCGTCTCATTATGGAGCGCCAGCGAGATTTGGACCGAGCAAAACGCAATGATCAAGATGCTCATCAGCACCCTTGCAATTGGCAAATAGTCGAGGACGCCGGGAATGTTGGTGAAATAAGCAAGCAGAAGAGGCAACCGGACAATCAGCATGCTCACCGCAACGACAACCCCAGCCCATTCTAAAACATAACTGAAGCGGCGCATGGCGAAGCGAAAGAGTTCTCCTTCTTCAAAGCTCACGCCCTTGATCCAGGCCAGGCACACAGTGATGAGATACACCTGGATATAAACGCCCAGGAGATATTCGAAAATGAACGCGGTCGCATCGACTGTGGCCGAGATTCGGAGGAGCCCGGCAGCCGAGACCAACCCACTCCACTCTGGTAATCGCCAGAACACAATTGGTTTCAAGAGCGACGCCAGCGCGCTCAGCAACAGAATGAAGTAGGTAAGATGACCCCAGAACCGATAACGCTTCCATAAAGCTCGAAGCAATGCACCGTGCAGTCCACGCCAGTTAGCCAGCATGAACACCGCGGCGATGACAGAGAGCGGATAAGTTGTCGTGGCGTTATCGAAAATGCCCGCCACTCCCTCCAGGGTGGGCAGCGGAGTTTCGCGCCATATGTCCACAAACCGCGGCCAATACCAGCGCGGCAACGAGATGATCTGGTTCAGATCAAGGTCGGCCCAGTTTCGAATCGGAGTGAAAGTGACAAACTGAAACAGGAAATAGCCAAACCCAAGGAGCGCAAAGGTAATCCAGATGCGTTTGTAGCGCCGGATGCAACGAAAACCGTCCCCCAGTGCATGCCGCACCGGACTCAAGATCATCACAATCGCGTAGCCACCGCAAAGTCCAAGTAGCGGATACAGGCGCGGCAAATGTCGCCACATGGCACCGAGAACAACAACTGGAGTAATGGAGTATTGGAGTAATGGAGTAATGCCGATCAAATCAATACTCCAACACTCCATTACTCTACTACTCCGTCACTATCGAATCACGCCCCAGTGCGGGTGGAACGGCCAGTAAACCAACAAACCACGCCCTACGAGGTTTTCTTCCGGTACTACTCCCCAGTAGCGGCTATCGTAGCTGTTATAACTGTTATCCCCCAGGGCAAAGTAGCCGTGCTGCGGCACGGTGAACATGCGGTCTGGTCGAGACAGATATTCATGCCCCTGTGCATAACCGCGATAAGGAGGTTTCGCTGACATAACCCGGGCAAAACCGTAACCTTCTGCTTTCCTGCCATTCACATAAAGAAACGGCGGGTCGATCCGCAGAGTGTCGCCAGGCAGTCCGGCCAGTCGCTTGATATAAAATGGCGAGCCTGCCTCAGGATCCTCGCGAATACCTGGAATGTGATTTGTCCGGAAAACAAAAACATCGCCCCGGTGCGGCTTAACAAAGTTGTAACTAAACTTATCGACAAACACCTGGTCGCCCGTATCGATTGCGCCTCTGGCAATAATGTCACCGCGATGATAAATGCGGCCTGGGAAAACATTGAAATCATGGCTAAGCGTGTCCGGCGGTGCATAGACGAGATATTTCTGCCGCTGGCAAATCAGCTGTGAAAACGTAAGGAAAAAAAACATTTTCCTGGGCTGGATCTCAAGAAGCTGATCATCCTCGCGTGAAACAACGTTAATGTAGTTGCGACCCAGGACGATGAACTCGCCAATCTGCCGCAGAATGTTCGGCGCTGGAGCTGTGCCCGGATAACCAATGATTCCGTTCAGGGTCGGCTGCATCGACCCTGTGGGAATTTTGAACGGTTGTAAGAAGTAAGAACGGATGCCGACTGCCACGACGATGGCCACCAAAATCACCTCGCAATTCTCTCGCCAATGTGACTCCCATGTCACTGGTGTCAGCCTGTGAAGTGTTTTATCGAGCGCATCGGCCGTGCTGTGAATTCTCTCCCGATCTCTCTGCCATAGCGCTTCACGGAGATCCTTCATGCCCGCAGTGATTTGATCGCGGTCCGCGCTGCTGAGCTGGTCGTCCTTGTAGCGCAGATATTTCCTGGCGTGCCGCAGCAGCAGGCGGCTATGTTTTACTTGGCGCGATGTAAACATGAGTTAGAAAATGACGAAGCACGAATGACAGATGACGAAACAATGACAAAGCGCCGTCGTCGCATTGTCATCCTGAGCGGAGCGAAGCGGAGTCGAAGGACCCCGTGGAATTGCTTGTCGGTGTTGCCGCGGGATTCCTCGACTTCGCTCGGAATGACTGGCGTTTGATTTGTCACTATTCATTCGGATTTCGTCATTCCAAAGCGCATCATTGCGCTTTGAGCACCTCGATAAACGCCTCCTGCGGAATGTTGATCTTCCCGATGCTTTTCATCCGTTTCTTTCCTTCCTTTTGTTTCTCCAGCAGCTTTCGCTTACGCGTAATATCGCCGCCGTAGCATTTCGCGGTTACATTTTTTCGCAACGCCGAAACACTCTCACGCGCAATAATTTTTCCGCCAATAGCCGCTTGGATCGCCACCTGATAGAGCTGTCGCGGGATTACTTCCTTTAGTTTGGCCGCCAGTTGGCGGCCCCTTGCCTCCGCGCGATCTTTGTGCACGATTGTCGAAAACGCATCGACCGGCTCGCCATTAACGAGCAGATCCAGTTTAACCAATTTCGCCGCGCGATAGCCAGCGTGCTCGTAATCCATGGAGCCGTAGCCGCGCGTAAGGCTCTTAATCTTGTCATTAAAATCGACGAGGATTTCGTTGAGCGGCAACTGGCAATGCAACATGACTCGGCGCGTATCGAGCGACTCGGTGCGGTCCATCTGGCCACGTTTTTCCAGAATCAGTTGAAGGATATCGCCGATATTTTCGTTCGGGCAGAGCACGTATGCGTTTACTATCGGCTCACGAATTTCCTGGATCAGACTTGGATTAGGGAGGTGAGCCGGGTTATCGATCGACAATTTTTCTCCGCGCGTGGTGATCACCTCATAGACGACGCTTGGACTCGTGGCAATGATGTCCATGTTATATTCGCGCCGGAGTCGCTCCTGGATGATCTCCATGTGAAGTAACCCCAGAAAGCCGCAGCGAAATCCAAACCCGAGCGCAACGGAACTTTCCGGTTGATAGATAAACGCAGAGTCGTTGAGGCGCAGCTTTGCGATTGCTGTCTTCAAATGTTCGAAGTCCCCCGTATTAATCGGATAGATCCCACTGAAGACCATGGGATGAATTTCCTGAAAACCTGGGAGCGGCTCGCGCGCGGGATGGCGCTGGTCGGTAATGGTATCGCCGATCTTCATGTCGGCGGTTGATTTGATGTTTGCGATGAAATAACCGACATCGCCAGGGTTTAGCTTTTCCTGCGGAAGCATTTTCGGCGTAAACACGCCGACCTCTTTGATCTCATAACGCGCGTTATTGCTCATCAACGTAATGGCGTGATGCGCTTCCATCGTTCCGGAAACGACACGCACATAGCCAACCACGCCGCGATAAACATCAAACACGGAATCAAAAACTAGCGCGCGCAACGTCTCGTCCGTCGGCTGTCGCGGCGGCGGAATGCGCTTCACAATCGCCTCAAGGATTTCCTCAATGCCGATCCCCATCTTCGCGCTCGCGTCGATCGCTTCCTCGGCTGGGATGGCAAGGATTTCTTCCAGTTGACGATGCACCGAGGCCACGTCGGCGTTCGGCAGATCGATCTTGTTGATGACTGGAACAATCGTGAGCCCCTGTTTGTGAGCGAGATGAACATTCGCCACCGTTTGCGCTTCCACTCCCTGCGCCGCGTCGACAACCAACAGTGCGCCTTCGCATGCAGCGAGGCTCCGTGAAACTTCATAGCTGAAATCGACGTGGCCGGGAGTATCGAGCAGGTTCAATCGATAGTTTTGGCCGGATTTGCTCATGTAACGCATCGCCACTGGATGCGCTTTGATCGTAATCCCGCGCTCCCGCTCCAGGTCCATTGAGTCAAGAAGCTGGTCCTGTTTTTCCCGTTCCTGGATCGTGCCCGTGCGCTCAAGCAACCGGTCCGATAACGTCGTTTTGCCGTGATCGATGTGCGCGATGATGCAGAAGTTGCGCGTAAACTCAATTCCCATGGAAGTGGGCACTATGCGAGCGCGTCCGCGCGCGGTCAATTAGTGCACAGCGACCTGTTAGCTCAAATCCCAGAGAAAATCGCTCGACCGCGCAGTCAGGTGTCGATGTGAGCAGCTCCTGCCTTCCGTCGAAATCATGACAGTTAGCGGTTTGGACTAAGCACCGCCGCAAATGAGCGCACAGTGAGAAGCGAGCAAACCCGCACTGCAAACGGTCATAAATTACCTGCCAAACCGATGAGTGGCAGCGATCGACACTCAGGGTTCACCGGTCCCCTTTTCGGAACATCTTGAGGAACTTTGCGGCCCGTTTTCCGGAGAAGAATGATGAAAGCAATCCCGGTGAAGTCCGTAACAGTATTCCTGCTCGTTTCTCTTGCATGCTTATCGCACACATTCGCGGTTTTACGCCCCTTGTTTCCGATCAAGCCGGAACCGCCATTTTCAAACACAGACCGTAAGCAATGAACCGCACCGCCCGCAAGACCGACGTCTGGATTTTGCCACAGGGAACGCTTACTCTCGTTAGGCCGCTCACTCAGCGGGCGAGTGAATGGATTAGACGACATCTGCAAGATCATTCTCAGTGGTTTGGTCCTGCGCTCCTCATCGAAGACCACTACGTCGCAAAGCTATTGCCCGGGATGATCGAGGACGGACTGCACGTGACGCAATAATTGCATAAGAGGAACAGGCCCGGGACCGCAATTCCAGAACTAACTGATCAGGGCACCTTAGCGAGGATCTTCTCCATCTCGGAGGCGGTAAAAGCACGCAATGTCTGTGTGCGAATGTTACCCAGCATATCCGCTGCCAGTAACACGCTGGCGGCCGTCTCGTCGTCTGGGGCATCGAAGACGCACACCTGGTCATACTGACCCAGTGTCCAATACATCTGCTTGATGCTTACCCCCTTCGACTGCACTTTCGCGGCCCAGTCGGCTACCCGCTGGGTCGTGTCTTTTGCAGCCTGAATACCCTTATCAGTGAATTGTACCAAACTGATGTATGTCGCCATGATTGTCGTTCTTCAAGGATTCTCGGAGTGGTTTCTTTTCGAACGAGATAAATCCAAGCCTAGGGCTACCGGCTCCGAGCGTCAAACGCCAGGGAACAATGATGCTCAATTCGCTTGGTCCCGAACCGGAAGGAATCGCTCGACCGACTACTAAGCTTTCAGATAGATTGCCGCAGCATGCCCAAGCTCATCATCAGCGGGACGACGTATGAACTTGTTGACGACCTGGTCACAATCGGACGCGGGCCGGACAACACGATCGTCATTAATAATCCTTCGGTTTCGGCGCGGCACGCGCAGTTGCAGCTGGCCGGCGAAACGTATCGGTTGAAAGACCTCGGCTCGACCAACGGCACACGCGTCAATGGTAAGCCAGTCACTGAAACGTTGCTAAGCTTTGATGATCGAATCCGATTTGGCGCGACCGAAGCCAGCTTCGAAGGAGACACAAGCGGATCGCGACCGCTTCCGCAGCTCGAGGAGATCAAAGCGAGACCGGCAGAATTGAGTGCGGCGCCCGCCGATTTTACCAACGTTTCTCCGTTCCGGCGCCAAAAACAACAGAGCGACCCAGTTCGCAATGGAATTTTTATCGGCTTGGCGATTGTTCTGCTTGTATTTCTCGGAAGCATGATCGCGGTGTTGATGATGCACGCACCAGGTTTGTAATGTAACTGCGCGGGCGCCTCTCCCTCGGCAGGGAGAGGGGAGGGTGAGGGTTATTTTGGGCACTGGCGTTTTCGGTTTCAACCCCTCACCTCAGTCCTCTCCCCTTTAACGAAGGGGAGAGGCGAAAGCGACGCTACGGCGATAAATCTCTCATTGCTAAAGAACACTTGTGCTGAATTGCATGTTCGCTGAAGGGAGTAAGAGATGTCTCGACTCCGCTCGACATGACAAAAATGCAAAAGCGGCTGCTTCTTTTTGATATCGATGGCACATTGATCCACTCAGGCGGCGCGGGTGTGCATGCGCTTAGATCGGCGTTCAAAGAGCGCTTCGGCATCGATGACGATCTGCGCGACATTGAAATAGCCGGTATGACCGATTCGGGAATTGTTGTCAGCATACTGAACAAGCACAAAATGCCCCAGACGAACGAAAACGTGAGCGCGTTCCTGGACAGCTATGTCCATTTTCTCTCGCTGGAATTGCCCCGTCGCAAGGGCAAACTGCTTCCGGGCGTGCTTGAGTTGCTCGAAAAGCTCAAGTCGCGGAAACATCTCGTTCTGGCCCTGCTCACGGGCAATGTCTCCCGCGGTGCACAACTAAAGCTCGAACACTACGGTGTCTGGCATTTTTTTGAATTTGGCGCGTTTGCAGACGATCACCGGGACCGGAACCGGCTGGGGCCGTTCGCCCGTGCGCGCGCGAAAGAAAAGCATGGCCGCGAGTTCTCAGCATCGGAGATCGATGTGATTGGAGATACCCCGCGCGATATTGCTTGCGGCAAGGCCCTGGGTGCGCGCACGGTTGCCGTGGCAACAGGCACATGGAGTCGCGATCGACTTTCAGAATATCACCCGGATTTTTTAATCGATGACCTTTCAGACGTGGAGAGAGTAATCCATACGCTCGGATGGTGATCCATTGACGATTGAAGGGTTGAATGCAAAAGAAGAACTCCTCCCCACCTGCTCCGAAGCCGCAACGAGACCGCCCCAACGTGTTGCCGCTCAAGGGCGAAATCGATCTGCACGTTTCTCCCGTAGTCACGGCATCACTCACCGCAATGATCGAGAAAAAACCGGAGCGCGTGGTGATCGATCTTTCGGACGTCACTTACATCGATAGCGCAGGCCTGGCGGCCCTTATTCAGGCGATGCAAAAGGTGGAAGCATACGGAGGAAAATTTTTGCTGGCCGGTTTGCAGGAAACCGTGCGCTCCATTTTTGAAATCTCGCGGCTCGATCAGGTGTTCCGGATTTTCCCGGACACGGATACCGCGCTGGCCGCCAGGTGAACCGGCCTCAAGGGTAAGAACAATCGGACGGATCGCGCCCCGTCCGGCTGTCGTACAATGGAGGTTCACCCATACTCGACAGGCCTCGGGGTCATTCGTGTCTGTTGGATGATCTTTATAATAGTCTGGTTGCTGGGAGCCGCTTGGACCAAACGTACGATCTACCGCGAAAGCAGCGCAGAGCGAGCCCGGTACTGGCTGGTGCTCGTAATCGGTTATTTTCTGGTCATCAAGTCGAGCGCCTTGCCGCCACCGTTCGATTGGCTCGTCGTTCCGCATACAACATCGAGCGCCTGGGGCGGTGTCTTTCTGTGCGTTAGCGGCCTTGTGTTTGCCATTTGGGCAAGGTTGATACTGGGGAGAAACTGGAGCGGTGTGGTCACGCTGAAAGAAGGCCACGAACTCATTGAACGCGGACCTTACCGCGTTGCGCGTCATCCGATTTACACAGGAATCCTCGCCATGTTTGCCGGCACCGCCCTCGCCATGGGTTATTTCGGCGGATTCTTAGGCTTGTTGCTCGTGTTCGTCAGTTTCTGGGTAAAACTCAAACGTGAAGAAGATTTGATGCTAAAACATTTTCCGGCCAAATACGCCGCGTATCAGCGCAGAGTAAAACGCATCATTCCGTTTTTGATTTAGCCAGGTCGAGCAGAATCGCCAGCGTCTCGCTGGTGTTTTTTGAAATGCCGAACTGCGCTGCGAGCTCGGTATTTGTCGATCGGGCCACGGCGCGGCGTGAAGGATCGGACCAAAGGAGAATAGCCTCGCGCAATCCAGGGAGATCGCCCGCGTGATCGACAATCGATCCGTGGACTCCGTTCTCGATGATTTCGCTAAAACCGTTGGAACAGGTGGTGATCACGGGCAAACCGCAGGCCAGCGCTTCCAGGCAGGCATTTGAAAATGGGTCGTAAATCGTGGGCAAAATAAAGATGTCCGCAGCGGCGTACACACGCAGCATATCCGCAACTTCCCCGAGAAATTGCACCGGCTCGTCGTGCCAAAAACGCAGGCGTTTCGTTTTGTAGAGCGCTGCATTTCCGTGGCCGGCTACCAGCAAACGCAACTTGCGGTCCCCGCAAAGCGCTGCTGCCTCGATAGCAAAAAGAAGCCCCTTGCGCTCCCATCCAGAGCCCGCAAACAACAGTACGGTTTGATCTGGCTTTAAATTCAATTCCTCGCGCGACTTTTCGCGAAGCTCCCGATCGAACCGGAATTTCTCCAGCGGCACGCCATTGCGAACAATGTCGATCTTGTCTGCCGGATAGTGATAAAAATTGACGATCTCATCTTTGACCATCTGCGAGCCAGCGATCACACGCCTGGTGCTATCATCGGAAAAAAGGGATTGTTCCAGGCGTAACAGATCCTGATGCTTCGAACTGAGACTCCGGACAAACCGTTTCAGAGGCAGTTCGAACTTTCTTCGGCGATCAAGCCAGGCGCGATGGACCCCGTCGCCGGCCCGATAGACGTCGCAGCTCCAAACACGCTCGAGACTGAACAGGACATCGCAGCGAAGCTCGGTGCGCATTTGTTCCAGTTCATTGGCAAATCCGATCGGCGATTTCGCGTTCAAGCGCGTGATTGATCCAAATGGCCACTCGGCGGCCGGCCAGTCATTCGTCGCCACAAGCTGCACTTCATGTCCGGCTTCGATCACACCGCCGGCGAGGCGTTTTAAGTACGCCTCCGCGCCGCCCGTCGGTGAATAACCGCGTCGGACAAACACGATACTGAGATTCCTGGTCATATGTCTTTTGTCATTTCGACCGGAGCAAAGCGTAGTGGAGAATCGAGCGGCTGGAGAAGCCGCGAGATTGACGGGAAGGCCGAAGGCTTAGCGAACGGGATGTGAGCGCATCAAATCTCTCGAGGCCCAAATAGCCTCTACTCCCAAGCCAAACAACGAGAGATGTCTCCAGACCTTCGCATAAAGCTACGGCTTGGCAGGCGACTCCGCTCGACATGACACAAGAGGTCACTTTACACGCCTCATGTTCACCAGAATAGTTGTAAGCCGATGCCAGGTGAAACCTTAAACGCTCCGCCGCCGCTACGCTCCCCCTCAGCCCCAGACCGTACTTTGCCCAGGCATTTGCTCTATTCTATTTTTGCCCGCATAGGGGGTTCCGGCCTGGATACGGACGCATTTGAGACCCTGCGCGCATCTTACCGCGGTGGATTCCTGGGCAAAGCGATTGCTTATGATAACAGGCAAAAGGAAATTCCTGCTTCGTTGATCCATTCTTTGCGATGGCATCCGGTGCGCCTTATCTCATTTTTCGACAGGCCCTACTACTACGGCGCGAAAAAAAAGTACCTTGATTGGATCGCATCCCGGCACCTCGCCACCGGTCGTTACGACTTGTTTCATAGCTGGTCGGGCGACTGTTTGCGATCGCTGCAAGCAGCTAAACAGCGCGGCATTCCCTCGATCGTTGAGATACCGACCTGGCATCGTGACGGCGGAAAAAACAAGGTGGAACGCCGGAAAACTGCTGATTCGGCAAGCACGAGCCGTGGCCTTGCAAGATGGAAAGCCAGACTGTTGCTCGAGCGAAAGCGCTTCATAGAAGAATACCAGCTGGCTGATCTCCTGCTTGTATTATCAGAGAGGGCGGCTCACACGTTTCGCGTACGTGGTTTCCCCGAGGAAAAACTTTTTTACCTGCCCCGCGGTGTGGACGTGGATCGATTCAAGCCGGGAGATCGATCGGCAACATTTCGTGCCGTTTTTGCGGGCGCTCTAATCAAACGCAAAGGCATCCAACATGTGCTCGAAGCATGGCATCGTCTCAATCTGCCTGATGCGGAGCTCTGGTTGGTTGGCCACGTGCACGACGAAGCGAAGCCTTTTCTCAAACAATTCTGGCGCGATAACATCCGGGTGGTAGGATTTGTGCGCGACCCGGAGAATTATCTTAACCAGGGAACGGTACATGTTTTTCCATCGCAATGGGAAGGCAGCGCCAAAGTGACATACGAAGCCGCAGCGTGTGCACTGCCCCAAATCACCACGCGTGAAGCAGGCGATGTAGTGCGCAATGGCGTGGAAGGAATTATCGTGAGGCCGGGCGATGTCGACGCGATCGCAGCGGCACTCCAGCATCTGCACCGGCATCCTGAAATCGTTCAGCAAATGGGCAGCGCCGCGAGACGCCGTGTAATTGAAAATTTCACGTGGGACCATTTTCGCACGCGACTACTCAGCGCATACGAAATGGCCATGCGAATTGCGCGATGATTATTTGTAGCGGCGGTCTATGACCGCCGACTGTTTTATTTCGGCGCTCATAGAGCGCCGCTACAGTTTTGGCGCTCGATGAAAATTCTTCTTCTGCAACTCAAGCGAATCGGCGATCTGATCCTGACAACTCCCGCGATCGCGGCTTTGCGCGAATGCTTCCCGGAAGCGCACGTGACGATGGTTGTTTCCAGCGAATGCGCTGACCTGCTCCCAGCCATTTCAGGTGTCGATCGCATTTTGATGGCGCGACGCAATCTGAGTGATCTCGCCGCCTTTCTCGCCGTCGCAGGCAGGAAATTTGATTACTGCATCGATTTCACGCGAAACGACCGCTCCGCATTTCTCACGTTCTTATCCGGAGCGCGGAAACGCATCGTGTCATACCGGGTGCGCGATCAGTCGAAAAGCCGCGCCCGGCTTTACACTGATTTTGTCAACGTCCGTATGCGCGACCTGCACACAACCGACTACAATCTGTCCCTGCTCGAACCGCTCGGCATCCGGGATGTTTCCTCGTCGCTGCATTTGCAGTTGCCTCAATCCGCCCACGAAAAAGCCGATGCGCTCCGACGCAATTGGAACGTCACCAAGCCCTTCGTTGTTTTGCATCCGGGCTCGGCGCGGCAGGAAAAGCTTTGGGAAGCCGCGCGATGGGCGCAAGTGATCAAACGGTTCGTCCGAAACAATGACTTGGATCTCATTTTGACCAGCGGAGCATCGAAGCACGAGCAGGCGCACATCGCGGCGATCAAGAACGAGACCAAAATCATCGATCTTTCAGGGAAAACAGATTTGCTTACCCTGGCAGCATTGATTCGCGAGGCACGGCTCCTGGTCACGGTCGATTCCGCTCCGATGCATCTCGCAGCCGGGACACATACACCACAAGTGATCCTGTTCGGGCCAACCAATCCCTTTCACTGGCGACCGAGGCAAAGTCCGGCGCTCATTCTGCAGGGAAAATCGCCTCAGCCGGTCACTGAGTTTTCCCCGGTCCAGCCGCGCCTTCCCATGAGTCAAATCTCGACGGAAGCAGTGATTAGTGCTATGGATTTGGTGCTGTCGCAGCATGCGGCGGCCCGAACGTCATGAGCGGCGCAAAAGCGGCTAAGAAAAAACAGTCATTCTGGCAAACGTTACGTGCAGCCTCCGGTTCTTACCGGCGGCTCTACGGTTACGTCAAACCGTACAAGGCCCGCTTTATCACGGGCCTGGCACTGGGTCTTGCCTATGGCGGCGTCAATTCACTTTTTCCCCTGGCGATTGCCCGGGTGACAAGCACGATTTTCCACGGCACCGCTCCCAATCCGATGGCAGCCAGTCACAATCTTGAAGTTCTGAATACAGGTCCAAAAATCAATTCGATCATACTTATCTGCCTCGCCATCCCGGCGATCATGACTGTACGCAGCCTCTGCTCCTACGGCAGCACCTATTGCATGCAATGGGTTAGCAATAAGGTGGTCACTGATATCCGGAGCCAGCTTTTCAGCAAGATCGTTCGCAATTCGATGGATTTTTTTAACAAAGCGCGTTCGGGGTTTTTAATGTCGGTTATCACGAACAACACCCGCATCGTGCAGATGGCTTTGACCACCGTTGGCAGCGATGTTTTTAAGCAGCCCATCACGATCGTTGGCGCAATCACCGTACTCCTGATGATGGATTGGAAGTTCACCTTGGTCACTCTGGTTCTTTTTCCCGCTTGTTTGCTGCCGCTTCGCGTTTATGGCCGGCGCGCTCGAAAGGCAGTGCAAAACGAGCAGGAGGGCATGGCCGAAATGGTCGTCACGATGCAGGAAACATTCGCCGGCATTCGTGTGATCAAGTCTTTTGCGCGTGAAGCGCACCAGGAAAAGGAATTTAAGCGCAGCAATCAGGTGCAGTTTTCGCAGATGATGCGCATCATCCGGTCGTTAGAAGCTGTGGGGCCGTTGGTCGAGACCATGGCCGCTATCGGAGTAGGAGTAGCGTTGCTCTACGTTTACCTCGCGAACCTCAGTGTTGGCAGATTTTTTGGGCTGATCTCAGGAATTTTTATCCTCTATGACCCGATTAAGACGCTTAGCAGGATTCACCTGGTCTTGCAGCGATCGATGGCGGCGACTGGCAGTCTTTTCTCGATTCTCGATTCAAAGCCCACAGTACAGGATGCACCGGATGCCGTGGTGCTAAGGTCGTCGCAGGGCCGGATTGACTTTGAAGATGTGACATTCCGTTATGCCAATACGGTCACTGAAGCGATCAGTAATCTGACGTTGCATCTCGAGCCCGGGAAAACCCACGCCCTCGTCGGCGCCAGCGGCGCAGGCAAAAGCACAATTCTATCGCTGATCCTTCGGCTCTACGATCCGACTTCCGGCGCTGTAAGAATCGATGGCCGCGATCTGCGCTCAGTGACTCAGAAATCGTTGCGTGAACAGATCGGGCTCGTCACTCAGGAGACGTTCCTGTTTCACGATACGATCTTTAACAATATCCAGTTCGGCCGGCTGGATGCGACACCGGAAGAACTTCGCGAAGCAGCGCGAGCCGCTTATGCACACGACTTTATTATGGCCCAGCCGAAGGGTTACGAAACAGTGATTGGCGATAAAGGATGTCTTCTTTCCGGCGGCCAACAGCAACGTCTTGCCATCGCGCGCGCGGTGCTGAAAAACGCGCCAATTCTTTTGCTGGATGAAGCGACTTCATCACTCGATTCCGAATCGGAACAACAAATTCAAAAGGCCCTGGCTGAACTGGCGGCTGGCCGCACGGTGATCGCCATCGCGCATCGGCTTTCCACTGTCTTATCGGCCGATCAAATCATCGTAATGGACGGCGGCCGTATCAAGGAGATTGGCACACACGCCGAGCTTCTCGAGAAATCCGGCTACTATCGGCGGTTGTACGATCATCAATTCAATCGTATTCCGGAGGAACCAGCTACTGAGCCAGCGTTTGCCATTGTTTAGCAGTTAAAAAGTTGAAAAGTTAAATAAGTCGTTTTGTTCAGTCCTCCCCCTTTTTAACCCTGGGCTTTAGCCATGCCATTTAACATAGATCTGCATACACATTCTTTTTTTTCCGGAGACGGTATCTCCAGTCCGGAAGACATGATTGCAGCCGCGCGCGCCAAAGGCTTGCATGGCATCGCCATTACCGATCACAACACGTGCGATGCGGTCAATTACCTGCTCCAAAAAGGCTTGATGCGACTAGACGGGCTGCCGGTGGATGATTTTCTCATTCTCCCAGGAGTGGAAGTAACGACCGCTGATGGCCATCTTCTCTGCATCGGTGCGGAGCTTCCTTACCTGAAGGGGAAACCAGCGCGCGAAGTCTGCGAAATAATCCACCAGCGCGGCGGGCTAGCCATTCCTCCGCACCCGTATGATTTGTTTCGTGCTGGGATCCGTTTTTCCACTCTGGAAACACTACCCGTTGATGCCATCGAGGTTTTCAATGCTGCGACAACACTCCGCCGCTATAACCGCTACGCTTTCAAGTACGCGCAGATTCGTGGTTTGCCCATGACTGCAGCTAGTGACGCGCATCATGCCGCTGCTGTTGGAACGGCTTACACGATCGTCAATACCGACGATTTTTCTGCGAAAGGAATTCTCGCGCAGATTGTAAAGAGCAACGAACTGACTCAAAAATACCAGACCCCGCGCGACAGTCTTCGCAAAACCTGGAACAACTGGCTGCGGCTGCGGCGACGGAAAAAGATCCCCGCGTTAGCGGCGAAAGACAGGGCTCACAATGGCCGATGACGATTCAACCTTTAACCTTTCAACGGGTTTAACCTTTTAACCTTTCAACTGTTTGACCATGCCTGCCTACATCATCGTCGAAATCGACATTATCGATCCCGTCGGCTACGAAGAATATAAAAAGCTCGCCGGCGCGACCGTGGAGAAGTACGGCGGCAAATACATCGTACGCGGCGGTAAAACGGAAGTGTTGGAAGGCGACTGGAAGCCGAAGCGCATCGTGGTGCTCGAGTTCGAATCAGCGGAGCGCGCCAGGGAATGGCTCAACTGCGAAGAGTACCGCGAACCGCGCAAGATGCGCCACCGCACAGCCAGGACAAACATGATCCTGGTCGAAGGCCGTTCCGCATCCTAGTCCCGGGATGCGTTGTAGCCGGGATCGTCGATCCCGGAAGGAGCAGTTAGCTTTCCACAAAGATTAGGATTGCTTTTGCCAATGACCTTTTGCGAATCTCGCCCTTTGTATGCGACTGCTGGTTGAAATAGTAATTGTTGCTGCCTTGATTTATGTTGGCTGGAATAGGCCCTTCAAAGACTGGGCCGCTCAAGGGAGCGCAATGGCAACCTCTAGAATTCATGCACCCGCATGGGAGGACCATTCGGCCGCGCCAACCACACCCGCAGCAAAAAGAAGCCCACGCTGACAGGGACGCGCGTCTCTTCCAATCACCAGTGACGCGTCACTGCGACCGATAGCGAAGGTCGGAATGTCGATGGTTGAGAAGTCGGCTGCCAGTTTTTAAAGAGCGGCGGTTTCCCTTACCTCGCGGACTTGGCATCAGACATCATTATTTGCCGACATCCCGCTTGCCACGCCGTAGCCTTCGGCGAAGGCGGGTAGTCAACTCGCTCCGTGAGCTATTCGTTTGCGATTTCGATCAAAAGAGCCACACCTAATCTCGGTAATCGGCCCGGGCCGATTTGACTCCCGGCTCAAGTGGCAGGCCGTCGCGCGGTGAGCCAGCGTTGAGCGTTAGAGCCCACGATAGACTTCGGACCGGTGTTGAATTCGATAGATGCGCACAATTTTTTCAGTGTGATAGATCCAATAAAGAATGCGCCAATCACCCACTCGTAATTTGCACAAGCCTGCCAGATCGTCCGGCATCCCCACAAGCCGCCGATGAATCATCACCGCGGCGTTCTGTGTTACCAGATTATCTTGCGTTCAACCGCCGAGCCGACAGTTGGATCGAGTTCGCTTAGCTGAGCACTAGCCTTCCCACCTACTTCGACTCGGTAGGCCATGGGACGTGGCGCGGCTCCCACGCCCTGAATTCGCCAGCCAAGTCTTGTCGGCGAGCCTCGCGCAAGTCGGTAATGACTTGGGGATTTTGCGCCGTCAACCAGTCTTGCAGTTCATCGAGGGTTTCGACCGATGAAAGAACAGACAT
>QHPC01000275.1 GCA_003218915.1 Verrucomicrobiota bacterium | reverse complement strand
CGTGAAATGCGGATGCTGCGGACCGAGTCGCTCCGCGTGGTGTTGCTCGACACGCGTTACCGTTTGATGCGCGTGGAGTCGGTGTCGGTGGGAAGCATGAATGAGAGCATCGCTCATCCGCGTGAAATTTTTCGGCCTGCCATTACCTACTCCGCCTATGCGGTCATCGTCGTGCACAATCATCCCTCCGGCGACGCTTCGCCCAGCCAGACCGATCACAGTCTGACAAGACGCCTGGCCGAAGCAGCGGAATTGTTGCAAATCAAATTACTGGATCACATCATCATCGGTGCGCCATCGGAAGGAAATCCCGGTTATTTTAGCTTCAAGGAAGCCGGCGTGCTGTAGAATGGAAATCCGAAATCAAATGCGCACGGTGAAGATTCACCCCACCGCGATCGTTGATCCGGCTGCGCGAGTCGGCGTCGATGTGGAAATCGGACCATTTTCAATCGTTGGACCGCAGGTGATGATCGGTGAAAAAACGATCATGCAATCGCATGTCGTGATTGAAGGCGATGTCACGATGGGGAGCGGCAATCTCATCGGCCACGGCGCAGTGATCGGCGCGCCGCCGCAAGATGTCTCATTTTCGCCCCAACGAAAAACGAAGGTCGAGATCGGCGACGACAACGTCATCCGCGAGTATTGCACAATTCACCGCGGCACGGCCGAAGGAAGCTCGACGAAAATTGGTGACAAAAATTTTCTGATGGCCGGCGCGCATATCGGTCACAATTGCCTGATCGGCAACAACGTCATCATCGCGAACAATTGTTTGCTGGCGGGCTACGTGCTTGTGGATGACGGCGCGTTTCTTGGCGGCGGCTCAACGTTTCACCAGTTCATGCACATCGGACGACTCGTGATGGTGCAGGGCAGTTCGGCTTTCGGGAAAGACCTCCCACCGTTCGTGGTCGCCGCGGAACGCAATTGCGTGTTTGGATTGAATGTCGTCGGACTGCGCCGAGCCGGGTTCAGCGCAAGAGATCGAGAAGGAATCAAAGCAGCATTCAAGCTTGTGTATCTGAGCGGACTAAATATTTCGCAAGCAATGGAAAAAGCGGCGACGATGAAGGTCGGTGGACCGGCACGCGAATTTTTGGACTTCGTAACGAACGCAAAGAAGCGCAGCATTTGCCCGCTCAAACGTGGCGTCAACAAAGAGCTCTCGATCTAACTAAGGCAGCGGCCGCGCATGAGAATGCTGCTAGGTGAGGCAAATAACTCCAAACTACCCATCGCAGGGCGCGGTTCGCTGCGTCACCTGGTTAGATCGATTGACATTCAAGCTCGGATTGCCTTGCATTGAAGTTCGTTCCCTCAGGCTACTCTATCGCGTACAGCGGACTTGGCTCGATCGCCAGAAGCGCAACGATGCGCCCCGCTTTGCCTTTGTGCTTGCCCGAAATCGCTCTCACGCGATCGTCGAAGCGAAACTTCACAGTTGAGAGCGAGCCTTTAACCCACTGAGATTCTAATTCGCATTGGCTCATGCGATCTAACGAGAATTAGACGAATATTTGTAAGTAAAGACGGACATTTTTTCATCTAATTTGCATTCGTCGTATTGAGGGCAAGCAACGCAAGCATGCGGCCGGTTTTTCCTTTCTCTGCGCGATAGGAATAGTAACGCACCAAATCACAAGCAGTGCACACGCCTGAGTCGTGAATTTCCTTTACACCGAGCGCGCGGCATTGCCGAACGATTTCCGCCGCGAAATCGACTTCGTAGTGCGGTGGACGAATACACGGGCTGAGTTGCACGATCATGTCTCCGGGATCGGATCCGAAGCGATCAATCATTTGCTTGATTGCGTTGGGCACGACACCGAACTCGGTGCCTTTGCGTCCGGAATGAGCCAGACCGATGGCCGGAGATTTTGGATCGACAACGTAAACCAAGCAGCAGTCGGCGACGTAAACGCCCAGCACGATACCGCGTTGATTGGTAATAAGTCCGTCGCAGTCGGGGAATTCACGGCCCACAGGGCCGTGGCTACAACCATCGATAACCGCGATTTTGTTCCCGTGAATTTGTTGAGCAGTAAACAGCGGCCAATCACCCATGCCGATTGCGTTGCGAATTTCGCGATGCGCCGCATCGAGCCGGTTTAATACTTCGGCCTTATCGTGCGAAACGTCGATGCTCTGAATTCTTTGCGCAAAAGCGTGACGACAGATTCCGATCGCGCTCAATGCGGGAAATTGTTCGAAGGGTAACTGCGTCATTGCGGTCGAAATCCCAAATTGCCACACCAAAATCCGAAGGGCAGGCCAATCATCAAATCCCAAAAAGTTGCGAACGGCTGATTTGGAATTCGAATTAGAGCCCTATTTGGAATGTGAGGTTCGGGACCTTCCAGACGAAGTTCGCACTGTGCTGTCGTCGTCAGCTTTTTTCCGTTTTCCTTCGGCGTCCACGCCACTACCGGTATAGTAGGTCTTCGTTTTCGTGGCGCGCGGTGCCAAGTCAGCGAACATCTCCTGGTAGCTGCTCTGCGCGCCCGTCGCGCGATCAAATTCTGCCAACGACGAGTTGTATCCGAAGAGCGCCTGCAAACGCGTCGATTGCGCAAGGAGCAACTGCACCTGCGCGTTGAGCACATCCAATTGGACTCCCGCGCCGGCGTCCAGGCGCGCTTTGGCCAGACGTAGCGCTTCCTCGGCTTGCTCCACGTTTTTCTCCTGGCTCACAATCAACTCGCGGTTCTGCTGCAAATTTGAATACGCGGTCTGCACTTCCAGTTCAACCTGCCGAACGTCGTCGTCGTAAGTGATCTTGGTTTCCGAAAGGATGGCACGCTGTTGGATGACCTGACCAGCGATCGAGCCGCTGTCCCAGATCGGCATGCTGCCCTGCACCCCGGCGACCCAACCTTTGGAAATATCATGCCAGCTGGAATTAGTCGGCGAGCTGACCCATTCGCCGCCGCCGCTCGCGGTGAAGGTTGGGAGGTATTGGCCCGCTGTCGCCCGCACTTGCTGGAGTTGATTCAAAACGTTTGCCCGCGCCTGCTTAAGAAAAGGGCGCCGCTGTTTTCCCATCTCGATCGCACTCGCCAATGCGATGGTTCGTGGGTTGTATGGCATTTCACCTACCACGTCGAGCGGTGGATTTTCACCACGCCCTGGCTGGAAATCGAGTCCTAGTGTCTTGGCCAGAGTGATCTTCGAGATACGATAATTATTCTGCGCGGTGATCAATTGCGGAATCTGATTGTACAGCGCCACCTCAGCCTGCAGCACGTTGAAGCGTGGAACTGTTCCCGCTTCGAAGCGGTTTTGCTGGTCTTTCAACTGACTCTCCAGCAAGTGCACGGATTGTTCCTGCACTTTGATAAGCTCTCGATTGACCACGACTTGGTAGAACTGTGTTTTCACAGTCGCGAGCAGTTGGTCCAGAATATTGCGGAACGAGAAGTAGGCACTGTCCCTCTGAAAGAAAGTTCCCCTGATCTGATTGAAAGTGGTGCCATTAAAAATCAGCTGCGTTCCGATAACAGAGATGCTGTACGATATGTCGCTGAGTTCAGTGTTTCTGACGGGCGTCGCTGAGGGGGCGGCGGCGGCGAATGCCCTAGCGTCCCCGACCTGCGACTGCGGCGACTCAACGAGAGAACCCGATGCGCCCGTCCCCGTGGGTGTCGTCCCGACCGGGATCCCAGCCGTCGTGCTTACGGTTCGGGCGTTAACGAGGTTCGGATCAGTCCAATCGAAATTCGCATTTACATTGATCTGTGGCAGCGCCTGCGCGCGGACCTGAATGATCACGCCTTTGGTCCGTTTGATCTCCTGTTCCGCGTTGAGGAGAGTCGGATTGCGCTGGAGCGCCTGCAGGATCGCTTGATCAAGTGTAAACGTGGGAACCTTGCCTGAAGAGGATGTGCCACCGCCCGTCGATGTCGACCCTTCGCCTGTGCCGGCGCGCGCCACCCAGCTTGCAGCAAGCATCGAAGCGGCGAACCCGGAGATTACAAAATATTTTCGCATAAAGAAGATTTATCCCGAGAGATTAGACGCGTAAATGTAGACGCGCAGATTCAAACTGCGTGCTTTTCTACCGAGGTGTGATAACACCGCCAGCCAATAGATGAAAATCATTTCGATTGGCAGTAATCGTAAATTTTAGTGTAAATCTGCAACCATGCCTTTTGCTCATCGGGCGTGAGGTGTTCCAAAACCTTCATCAGGTTGCCAACCATTTCCTCGCGAATCCGCCGGACGAGTGCGGACCCCTTGGGCGTAATGCAAACCATTACTTTGCGACGATCATCTGGTGCAACAGAACGCACCACGTAACCAAGATTTTCAAGGCGCGCCACCAATCCGCTGGCCGCCGCAGTGGTATGCCCCATCTTCTTTGCAATCGCAGACATGGTAAGGACTTCCTTCTGGTCGAGGAACGCGAGAAGAAAAAACTGCACAAAGGAGACGTTCCCAGGCGCGAGTTCCTTACAGAGACGCAGCAAGAAACAGCGCTGCATCTCCAGCACAAAGTGCGAAAGCCGCTCCGCATCCGCACGAATTTGATCGGCCGGACTTCGTGCAAACGCGGTCAAGGCTCCCGTATTCAAGGCGATTAAACTAAAAATGCGCGCATTGCCTGTCAAACTGCACCGAACACCACAATTCGCTAATCCCACGTTTGTACATCGACAATCGCACCCGCCTTCAACGACTCGCCCACGGCGACCCGCAACAGTGCGTTTGGCTGGCTCAACCCAAAAAGCGCATGCGATTCCTGGCGTCCGATGGGCACGAATGTTCCGTTCTCAATTCTGCCGCGAACGTAATGAGGGCGATCGCCTTCGTTCGTGAGATCGACAGTCAATCTTGCCGATGTTTTCGGCTGATCGAGGTTGTTCGCTCCCATCATTTTCAAAATCGCCGGATGCACAAATTGCAGAAAAGTTACAAACGCTGACACAGGATTTCCTGGCAAACCGAATACAGCACATCCACCCGCTTCACCGAAGAGAAATGGTTTCCCTGGTTTAATCGCCACACGCCAGACGTCGATCTTGGCTCCGAGCGCGAGTAACGCCGCCTGGACCAGGTCATGCTCGCCGACCGAGACGCCACCGGTAATAACAAGGATATGACTTTTGATTCCGCGCTCGATCGTTTGGATCAATCGTTCGCGTTGGTCGGGGCAATGTTCGGCTGATTTCACGGATGCGCCGCTGTGTTTCGCCAGAGCCTGAAGCAATGTCGAATTGCTGTCG
>QHPC01000383.1 GCA_003218915.1 Verrucomicrobiota bacterium | reverse complement strand
AGCCGATCTTGCCACGATCCCAATGCACCCGAGCGCATTTCCCCAAATAGCAACCAGGCGCCAGCAAGCAACATCGGAATAAATAGGCAAACAGTTGCGGCAATAAACCACATCACTACCGGCTCGGTCCCGGCAAAGGAAGTCAGTGCTGGAACAACAACCCGTATCGCAAAAAGCAACAACAAGGCAGCGCCTCCAAAGAGGACGGTCGTTATGCCGAGACCTAGTGGAGGAGGCGATTTTACCTCAGACATATGGACGGACGCCTAACGAGAACAAGATGAGCGACGGCGGGCGGGGTGGCGCGTCGCGCGCAGAGAAAGAAAAGTAACTATCATAAGCTTAAATCGTACGGCTGCCCGCTGTTCGCTCCATCGCATGGTTAGACGATTGGTTAGATAACACAAGACATGACAAGAAGGACTAAGGCGACAACTAAAAAAACCACGCGGATGGCATGAAGCGTGTCCCAACGACTGCGCAACTCACGCCAATTGGGCGGGAGTGGATCTGGCTGCCAACGGGCTACTTGGTTGTTGATGCGCACGGGTAAAAGCACGGAGTAGATACTCATCGCGGCGAAGAGTGCTGTCGCGCCAAACGCCAGCCATCGGGGCGTGTTCCATGTCGGGTGTGCAAAGAAAGTCGTTGCGAGGCTCAACAGGAAAGTCAGCGCATACCAAAAGGGCATCGCTGCGCCGAGGCCAATCGCCAAGGTCTGAACGGCTCGAACATGCACCGCATCGTCAAGGCGACTGAGGCGTGGATGAACGAAAACGGCCACGGCGATTTCGTTTCCGGTCATCGTGCCGGCGACGACAATGGCGATAATCTCTAGTGTATGGATTGCGGTAGGATTCATGGGTTTGACAATAACAGAAGCGCGAAATCGCCTAACGAGATGGAGCTGAGCCACCGCTCTGGGAGCGAGGCTGCGCTGCAGTTGAGAACACAGTAATCAGGATCAGCGCGGACGCGCAACGCCAAAGAGCGGTTGGCTCCAGCGATTGGTTAGATGTCATTGGGTGGAAACAAACCTGTGATGCCGAACGAACATGGGGTAAATTGGCCGCAACGGCAACGATGTGCGAGCAATCCGACTCCGACGAGCAATACGACTACCCAAAGCTGCTGAAACGACGGGCTGCCGTGGGACTATCCAGACGAGGCATACATGGTGGTGTGTAGCGGCCGCTGTCACAGAGAGGCCGACGAAGACCGAGAAGAGCAGGAAACAGACACAAGGAACTACAAACACTTCGGCTGGCAGTGGGAGTTAGGCAAGAAGGAGCAGAGGCCGCGTGAAAAGGAACTACGCAGAGTCGACAAGTATGAAAGCGAGTTCAAGGCATGGCTGATCCGACACGAGATTCTGCGGGAACCGTGGAACTGGGATGCGTATCCGCTGTGGTATCTCTGGAATCAGCTGTCGAATCAATTCTTAGCTGAGCGGCAAGACGAGGACCGCCAAGGTCGTCTGGCTCTTTGACGCGCCGCGCGATAACGACCGACATCTAACGAGAACAAGATCAGTCACCGCTGGCGAGCGCGAGCGTGGCTTGCAATGGAAGTGTTTTCATAATCTGAAGCGAGGCCGTACGCCATCCAGCGGTTGGCTGCATCGCCCGGTTAGATGTTACGGCCGATTTCACGAAGAATGAATTGAGTGGTCTGGTGATAGTCCGCGCTAACTGGAGATCGGAATGTCTGGCGCGCCCAATCCAGGAGCTGCGGCCCCGATACCTGACCATCGCTCGGATGGGATCGCGCATACTGCGACGGTAGCCAATCCGTTCGCGGAAATAAATGAAAATGAACCGAGCGGGTCTCCTCGGCGAAGAGAAGGCAGTAAACACGCTCTGGGCGGACGGCAACTTCGATCGCGCGCGTGGCTGCGGCGAGGGTAGGCCCGAGCGACGCTTGTGCATCGGATGGCAGCTGTGACAGCGACGAAACGGGAACTCGTGGACTGACGATGAGATAACCCGCGATAGGGCAGCTGACGCACGGTTCGACCCGAAAGTGAGCGTTCGCCCACACATTTATCTCTGGAGTGGTTTCGTTCACGATTTGCGCCAGTAACATCTAACGAGAAAGAGATAAGCCACGGCAGGGTGTCGTGGCAAACAGACAAAACTTATTTCGAAATGGGGCCGTTGGCTTCATCGATTGGTTAGACCCGCGTGCTGCGATCGCCGCTAGAGTCGGCGGACGTGCATTTTTCGTAGGGTCGAGCGATGATGACGGTCAATAAAGAGCCAATCAAGAAGCCTGCGCACATATTCTTAAGGCTGACAAGGAGAGCGTAAGTCTGATGCGTGAAGTGCACTGGCGGCCACACGATAAAACCAAG
>QHPC01000274.1 GCA_003218915.1 Verrucomicrobiota bacterium | reverse complement strand
TTCTTCAGCGATGCGGCGGTCGCGCTCGGCAATTTCTTCCTTTGTATATCGCCACGCTGGCTCAGAGATTTGCAGACGATAATCGGCGCTTTCAATGACCACCCGCCCGCTCCGCTCGCTAAACCATTCCAGATAGACCGTGTTTGCCATGTGTTCGGGCGGTGTCTCGCCGCGTCGGGACATTGCGATTGCCTCCTCAATTGGAACGTCGAACACGCGCACTTTTCGCGCGGCCGTGATATCGCCGGCAGGGCCACGCTGTTGAGGAGCCGGCGGTTTCGTTGCCATTGGGATGGGGTCGGGATTTTCAAATCTCAACTCGCAGCCCGCGAGGTCAGGCGCACAATCGCCGGTTAGTTCCAGTATCAATGGCTGATCGATGCCTGACAGCCAAACCTCGCCGGTCACCCGTCCGCGCGTGCGGTTGTCGATCTTGCCATGTAAAACATGTTCGTGAAGTCGCCAGGCCATACAATTTGATTAAATCCGAATATCGAATTTCGAATTTCAAAACAACAATGCGCAAAAACCAAATCTATCAAATGACGAATTCGCGGTGGCGAGCGACTCTTGCATTTTCGGATATTCGATTTTAGAAACATATGCGCGTTGCCGATCTGAAAATTGAAGACATCGGTTTTGGCGGGAAAGGGGTCGGACGCGAGCAAGGGAAGGCTATTTTCGTTCCATACACGATCGAGGGCGAACTGGTCTCCGCTGAGATCGTGCGCGAGAAAAAACAGTTCGCCGAGGCGGAATTGGTGGAAGTTAAGGCAAGCTCCCCGCATCGCGTCGCACCGGAGTGCCCCTATTTCGGCCGATGCGGCGGATGCGCATACCAGCACATCGCCTATGAACATCAGCTGGCGATTAAATGGCGCCAGGTTCGCGACGTCCTTCAGCGAATCGGCAAGCTTAAAGATATTCCTCTGCGACCGATCATCCCGTCGCCGAAACCGTACGGATATCGCAACCGCATCACGGTTCATGCGCAGGATGGCGTGATTGGATTTTTTCGGCGCGATTCACATCGCTTGATCGACGTCGAGCGGTGCCCGATTTCGTGCGACGAAGTGAATCGCGAGTTGACGGACCTGCGGGGACGAAATCCGCGGGATGGGCATTACACCCTGCGCACCTCTTCGAGCCGGCGCGTCTTCTCTCAAACCAATGACGAGGTTGCGGATGCACTACGCGATTTAATTGTCGATCTTGTTCCGCCGAATCAGGATCTCCTCATCGATGCTTATTGCGGTGCAGGATTCTTCGCTAAGGCATTGCTCGACAAGTTTGAGCGTGTCGTCGGAATCGATTGGGACAAGTTCGCCATCGCCGCCGCAAAAGAAGATGCCACTGAGAAAGAAACCTATATCGCCGGCGACGTTGCGGATGTAGAGGCGGCTGTGTCAGCCGCAAACCTTGGGGAATTGCGCGTGGGGACACGCGCCACTACACCAAACACGACACTTATTGTCGATCCTCCCGCCACCGGCCTTTCGGCGAACGTGCGCCATTCAATTCTCGATCTTGTGCCAACGACGCTGATTTACGTGTCCTGCAATCCGGCCACGCTGGCCCGCGACGTAAAAGAACTGCACGAGAAATTCACCATCAATTCGATTACGCCACTCGACATGTTTCCGCAGACCGCTGAGATCGAAGTAGTGGTGGATCTTCACGCGTAAACCAGGAGGTCGATTTCCTCCGGCAGCAAATTAGAGACTTCGCGAATTACATTGCCGCGCAGAAGATGCGTCAGTGCGTGGCGCTGGGGCGCGCCGAGAATCACACGCGAGACGCCGAGCGTCGCCGCAACATCAACGATTGTTTCGGCAGCCGATGGGCTGACGGCATAACAGAACAGCGGTGTGACATTTTCCGCTTTGCGCTTGGCTTCGGCAAAGATCTGGCTCGCTTCGGGATCTTCCTGCCATTTGCGACTAACATCCTGTTCCGTCATGAACGGTTGTTCGCGAACGAAGAGCAAATAAAGCCGCGAGCTTAGCCGTTGTGTTTCGTGCAATGCGAAATCGAGTGTGCGCCCGGCGCTGCGAATGGCGCAGAGAACTGATTCGCTGTCGGCTGAAGCGAGCGCTTCAGTTTTCGGTCGGGCGAGATCGACAGCCAGCCGTTCCGGCGCCGTTGCGGACACGGCTTCCCTTTTCATCCGGCGTTCCTGCACAAGTCCGCGCAAGATTAGGCCGACGGCAAGAATGGTGACGGCAAAATAGCGCGCGTTTGGCTTGTCAATTAGCAGCGACATTTCGATCGCGGCCATAACGAGAAACGTTCCGAACATAAGGGTGCGCTCCCAAGTTTTGATTGACAGTTTTCGGTCGGTTGAAGTCGCACCGAGATTGGTCGCGATCGCACCGACTACGCCGACAGCGTAAAGATCGGCGAGGCCGGACATGTCTTTCACAACGATCACGAGGAGCATCGGCACGAGAGTGGCGAGCAACATTCCCGCGCTCGGCACACCCCATTTGTTCAGACGTTGAAAGACTGCTGGGATTTCGCGATCGCGTGACATGAGGAATTGAACCGCGATGAGATCGACAATCGCGGTGTTGACCGCGGAGAGAAGAAGCAGACCGAAAACAATACTGACAATAAAACCAAATGCATCACCCAGCGCGGGGCCCAGGGCGCCACCGACAAAGATTTGGCCCATGTACCGCAGCATGTAATCGCGCACCCCTTCGGCGCCCGGCGCATTGACATCACCATTCACAATCTGCAACCCGCCGAGTGCGTTCATGGCGAGTCCAAGCAACGCGGTGAAGAGGCAAACTTCGATCATCACCATTAGAATTGCGGGCGTCGAAGTTTTGGTCACAGACGGGTGGGCATCGGTGCTTCTAGGATCGAGTCGCATCACGCCGGTGGCGTTGGCGATGGCCTCAACACCGGAAAGCGCCAGCACGATTCCGACAAAACCGGCCCAGTTCTGTCCCAACGTTCCGTGTAACGGTTGCAGGTGCTCGACCGCTATGCCGAGATGCGGCAAGCAAAAAAGGCCGAGCACAACAACAACGATTGCCGTTGGAACTGAAACCAAAAACGCAAGGCCACCAGTTTGTTTCGGTCCGAGCAGGTTGAGCAATCCGATGATGAGAATCGATGCAGCGGCGAATTTTTCTGGATGTGGCACGCCGAGATATTGAAAGGCGGAGAGCGCGCTGATGGCTGCTGTTACCAGGTAATCGGCGATAAGCAGAAAGGCGCCCACGATAGAGATGACTTCGCTGCGGTGGCGCACGCTGGCATAAACGCCGCCGCCGTCGGGATAAAGACGGCAGATGACCATGTAGTTCAGGCCAACCAGGGCGGTGAGAACACACATTGCCGCGATTAGCCAAAACGATGCGTAACCAGCGACGGCAAAGGCGAGACCGATGACATAGGCTTTGCTGGTACCCCAGTCGCCATAAAGAATCGCTGCCGCGCGCTTCCAATCGACATTGCGCGGACGTTTAATATTGGTTGGGATCAAATTCTACTCCGAAACGAAACGGGCTCGCGCGACGAGCGGTCTCACTTCAGCAAGCACGGCTTCACGCCGCAGCTCTTGCTCTTTAATGATGCTGACGAGGTTAGCTGTCGGGCTGGAGCCATTAAATGCTCTCGATGCCGCGCATCGTTCGCCCCGATCCGCACGGCTCTCACGCACGGAATTTGGATCCCCCGCTGGATCGGCCACTCGCCGATTCATTAAGCGAAACAAAGAACTGGCGAAATCATCTGATTGAGTGAATTCACAGTCAAGCTGGACGTGGATGAGAAACAGCTTGCCAGTAAACAAGCGTGCGATGGAGAGTCACACGATTAAGCAATGGCAGAATTGATAGAGGATGTTGTTCTCGACGCGAGTGCGGGTGTGCACCGGCCGCGCAATCTGGACTGGAAACGCGCCGCCGCCTTGCTCTACGGCGATTGGGGCACTAGCAAAGCGTACGTCATTGGTTTGGCGTTTGTGGCTGCCGGGTTTTCGTCGCTGCCAATTATACTGGCTGTTTGCGCCCTTACTGGCTTGGTCGGCATCAATTACGCGGTTATCTGCCGGCATTTTCCCGACGGCGGCGGCGTTTATTCTGCAGCGCGTTCACAAGGAAGATTGCTTGCGGTGGTCGGCGCCCTGTTGTTGCTGGCGGACCTTACCGTTACCGCGGCGTTGAGCGGTTGGTCAGCCCTTACCTACATCACCTCCGGCGCGGAGAACATCGAATGGATCAGGATGGCGCGTGACCACATCGCGCTCACGACGATTGGCATGCTGTTGATCATGGGTCTGATTAACTATTTCGGGCCGAAACATTCCGGCAGTTTTGCTGTGGCGCTGGCGTTGCCAACTGCGGTGATAGTCATTCTCTTAATAGCGCTCAGCGCGCCGCATTTTACGACGCACTTCCTTGAGCCGCGGCACCAAAGCTTGGGTACGGTGTGGGTGCAATTCGTGGGCGTGATCCTGGCATTGTCCGGCGCAGAATCGATCGCAAACCTCACCGGCGTGATGAAGCTCGATCCAGGATCGACAATGGAGCATCCGAGCGTCGCGCGCGAATCAGTCAAGGCGATTACGCCGGTGGCGATCGAAGTTGTGCTGGGCACTGCGCTGCTCGGTTGGGCGATGCTTTCATTGCCCTCCGTGCTCGGCAAGACGCTGCATCTGACAGATCGCTGGATCGTTGGAATTGTTTTCTTCCTGCTGCTCTTGAGCGCGGCCAACACGGCGATCGTGGCGATGATCGGTCTACTTTACATGATGTCGCGCGATCGTGAGATGCCGCGGCAATTCCGGCGCCTCAACGGGCACGGCGTTCCCATTTGGCCGCTGTTCATCGCTACCGGCTTGCCGGTGGTCGTGCTGTTATTTGCCGCAAACTTCACGGCGCTGGCGGGTCTTTATGCCATCGGTGTAGTGGGTGCCATCACTGTTAATCTTGGTTCCTGCACATTCAATCGCAGCATGGGCTTCAACTGGTACGATCACGTGCTCTTTGGCATCACCTTTGTGATTCTGGCTTTTGTCGAGCTGACGCTCGCGCACACGAAAGTCGATGCGCTTCAGTTCGTGCTGGCGGTTTTGATCGGCGGGCTGGCACTGCGCGCTTACACATTGAAGCTTCAAGGCCTCACCACGCTCACTGTCACGCGCGAAGTTGCCCAGATGGTTACGCCGGACCTCGCGGCGAACATGCGGACCCGTTTGGAGGAAGGTCAAAAAATCATGGTGGCAGCGCGCGGAATCACGCCGGTGCTTAGCTTTGCGATGGACGAAGCGCAGTTGCGTAAGGCCACGCTGTTTGTGCTCTACGTTAAGGAGGTGGCCGTTTACTTCACAGCGGCCGGCACACCGCTCGGTCGTTCCAAATGGCCGGATGACCCGGAGGCGAACGCCATCATGTGCTCGATGCTGAAACTCGGGGGCGAGCGCGGCGTCAACGTGGTTCCGCTTTACGCGGTGAGCCAGGACGCCTCTGCAACGATTGTCGATCTCGCCGCTACGATGGGAATCGATTTCCTTGTGATCGGCGCGTCCCAACGGCCTGCCATGGCCAAGTTGCTTCGCGGCAGCGTCGCGACCAACGTGGCCCAGCATCTACCCGATTCGATTCAATTGCTCATCTTCGGATGACCCAGCTATTATCGTAATTGTAAGAGCAACCCAGAAACCTTTGGCTTGTCGAAGCGTTATTTTCCGATTCCAAAAAACGCTTCGAGCGCGCGCGTGCCCAGCGCTTTCCAAATTTTGATCACTTCGTAGGTGATGACGGTGGTGAACGTTACAGTCAACCAAACGCAGACTGCTTCAAGCGGCAGGCCGGACCATGCTCCGATGTGCAGCCCCATCAGAATGTTGCTTCGATACTCCCACCAGCCATACGGCAAAGCGAGCGTCACTTCCCAAAGCAGGCTGATAAGGAGAAGCAAAAAAAACGTGAAACTAAACGCGCGCCAGTTAATGAACCGCCGCGCGGTGTAAAAAAAGCCGGCTGACGGAATAAGCGAAGCGCAGATCAGATAGATAAAATACCAGGGGAACCCATCCGACGCGCCGGAGACGAACTTGCGGTACACGATTGCGGCTGCAAGCAGGACGACACCAAGAATGACAGAAGCAAAATGAAAATGGACGATGCGCGGTATATCCTTGGCCACTTCTTCATAATCAGGGACGTTGTAAGCGGCCATCCAATATTCGTCGCACCAGATGTAACTCAGCAAAACGAGCATGAAGCCTGTCAGATAAAAAATGAATTCTTCGATTGGAATCGCCCCGCCTAACGCGGGAATTTCGCAGCGAAAAGTGGCCGCTTTGTTTGGAAAAGTGAAGAACGCGTTGCCGAAAAGGAGGTCCAGCGCGAATCCGAGCGGAGTGAGCACCCCGATAGTCCGCCAAAATGCTTTTCGTGGAAACTTGAGATCAGGCCGACAGGCAAACCACCAGGCCAGGACTCCGATGGGAACGATGAACAATCCCAGGCTCCAGGTGTATCCCAGCGGCGTCGGATTGTCCGAAGTGGTTTGCAAAATTGCCGGATCAATGACCGTTCGCAATGCAATGGCAGCTGGAACAATGAGCGCCGCTGCGATGGCAAATACGACGTAGAAAGATTTTGTGCGCTCTTGCATGACGACAACAGCCTAAACAGAACAGTTTTAAGTTTTA
>QHPC01000273.1 GCA_003218915.1 Verrucomicrobiota bacterium | reverse complement strand
TGGCGAGCAAGAGGACCGACGATCTGGAACGATTGCGCTGCATCGCATGGAAGCGACTGATTGAGAGACTTCGATAACCAGATGGCAACGTTCCACCCCATGACGGTAAGTTTGGATCTAAACATGGACCGAATCGAATCGAGTCCGCATGGAAGTCCGATCCCAACCGCCACCCCACCTTATTAACAAAGCAATGAAATGAATTTCATTTTTAACTTGAATGCCTTCTCATGGAAGACGATGCAGCGAACGGCTCGGTTGCGTTCCTATTTCATTCTCGCGTCTCCTTTCTCGCCGTCGCTGAGCTTGCTTCGTTAGGCCTAGACGTGCACATCGAAAATCTATGAATTATACCGACCAATTTAAACTGCTGCTCTCAATGTTCGCGATACAGTTGCCTACATTGCTCGTTTGTTTTGTGGCTGGCGTTGTTATACTCCGGAGGTGGAAGCAGGGCTCCAAGGGCTCAATGTGGGCGCTTCTTGGGATTCGGCCTCGCTGCGGTTCTTTGTTTTGTCGTTCCAGTCGCGCAGACTGCTGTGCAAGATTGGGTCAGGCACAGCGGCCGCACCACGGTCGAGAGTGCATCTGTAATGGCCGGTATTTCGTTAGATGGTGAATTCTGCTTCTCGGCGCAGCCGGACAAGCCTGGTCGCAATGATCATCGGCGGATTGCTGGCACTTGCTCCTGTTTTCGGACCGCTCGCGACGACGTTACATTATTTGGATGACTTCTTTGCCGAGCGGCCACAGCCCATGCGAGTGCCGGACACCTCATTTTTCGCCGAGTTGCTGGCCCTGATCCTTTGTCCTTTTGGGCTTCTCATCTTTGCCATATCGCTGGTTTTGTTTATTCGAAGTGGCCGGCGTACAGCTTCACTTCCTCATGACTTACACACGTTGATTCCAGGTCACGTGAGTTTGTTTCTCGTCAGACCTAGTGCATGGAACGACACTTTGGTGAATACTAGTGCCACCTGTTGGGCTGCCATATTGGCCGTATGCTTTCTTAGCTTTGGTTGCGAAAGGCAAGTCGCTCAGAAGGAAGTGCCGCCGTTTCGGATCGTTGCAACCGATGCGGGTTTCGAAGCCCCTGACAAGCTTGCTGCCGGGCTGCGTCACATCGTTTTCGAGAATCGTGGATCTGGAATCCACGAAGGTATGCTTGTTAAACTCCCCAAGGGGATGAGCGCAGACGATTACGTGGTTGCCGTCAAGAAGGGCTCCCTTTTCCCGGAAGGAGCCTTGGATTATTCCGGTCCGGGGCTAACCTCGCCTGGAGTAACCGCCGGGATGTGGTTAAGAGTAGATCCCGGGCAATACATCATCATTTGCTGGAATAAAGATCACGACAAAACCACACAGGTTCACAGTTTCACCGTCGAGGAAACTGGAGCAGCCGATGATCGGCCGCCCAAAGAAGACGTGGTGGTGAAGCTGTTTGATTATCGATTTGAACTGGATCGCCCGTTGCACAAGGGAGTCCAAGTCGTCCGAGTCGAAACCCCCGGTCCTACTATGCACGAGGTGGACATCTTCCGTCTCCACGAAGGAAGCACCGTTGAGGACTTAAAGCGCTGGCGCAAAGAACATGAGGACGGTCCCTCCCCTGCGGAAGCCCTGGGCGGTGCGCTCGACAGTCATGACATCAAGAGAGTCGTCTGGCTGCGAAAAGAGTTCGTTCCGGGGCGTTACGTGCTGCACTGTGAGATGCCGGTAACAAACACCAAGCTGACTCATGCTGACGTCGGAATGGTGCGGGAGATCGCGATCAAAGAATAATCGAAAGATGAATCGGTTCGTGTCGCATGCTTGAGTAATCAGCATGAACATCGAAACACCGATTGCTCAAAGTCCCGTTGCACAGAAATACAGAATACTGATTGCCTCAATCGCGATGCTGACGGCCAGTATCATTGTCGGTTCATCGGCGAGCGCCGGCGAACAACAGAAGGTGATTCATCAGCTGCGAATCTACGAAATATTTGATGCCAATAAAAAAGCGTTTCATGACCGCTTTCGAGATCACGCCATGCGCATCATGGCGAAATACGACTTCAAGATAGTTGCCACCTGGGAATCGAAAAAAGACAATCGAACCGAGTTCGTTTATCTGCTTGAATGGCCCGACAAGGAAACGATGACCGATCGCTGGAAGAAATTCCTGCAGGATCAGGAATGGATTAAGATCAAGAAGGAGACAGGCGAAATTAACGGACCGCTCGTCGGAGAGATCCAGGATCGCACGTTGTATCTAACGGACTATTCGCCGCATCAGGTATTGGCAAAATGAGACCGGTAGTCATTCGCTGACGCTGTTTGGGGCGTCGGTTCCCTCGCCTCTCCCCTCGGGAAACTGGAGAGGATGACTTGTCACGCAGTAGCCAAGGCGTAAGTGAAAGGTGAGGGGTTCGAACCACTGTACCCTGGAGCAACCCTCATCCTCCCCCCCTCTCCCTTCGAAAGGGAGAGGCGACCCAAGCCTCACGCCTCGAAGACTTGCTCGCAAACAAGCTCGCCGTCGCAGGTGGCTGCCGTTTCTCCGGGTCCATAAAAGTGTTCGTTAAAAAACTTTAAAAAAATGCTTGCACGTGCTCTGGTGTTATAGTTAACTATATCACCATATGAGGCCGTACAAGCAATCAACGGGGCTGCGCACGGTTTTATCACCAAGGGCGTTTGGAGCACAGGATGAATCGTGAATGGAATGATAATCAGCCGATTTATCGACAGCTTCGCGACCGTGTCGTCCATATGATACTCGACGGCCTGCTCAAAGAAGGCGATCCCCTGCCCTCGGTGCGCAATGTCGCCGCCGAATATCGAGTCAATCCCCTCACCGTTCTAAAGGCCTACCAGGAATTAGTCGACGAGGATCTGGTCGAGAAACGGCGGGGCCTCGGAATGTTCGTCAAAGACGGCGCGCACAAATCACTACTCAAAGGCGAGCGTCAGAAATTTCTTTCCGAGCATTGGCCCAGGGTGCACGCAACCATTCAGCGGCTCGGATTGAATCCAAAAGAATTGCTCGATGCGGCAGCTCGCAGCTCAAATAGAAAGGAAAGTCGTTAACACCATGGCAACGATAGAAGCGCACGGCCTCCGCAAAACTTTCGGCACAACTGTCGCCCTCGACAGCATCGATTTGCGCGTCGACGAAGGGCGCATCCTCGGGCTTGTCGGTCCCAACGGCGCGGGCAAAACAACAGCACTCAATGCAATTCTCGGGCTCACTTCATATGAGGGCGAATTAAAGGTGCTGGGGCGCGACCCATGGACCGAACGCGATCAGCTCATGCAAGACGTCTCATTCATTGCGGATGTAGCAGTGTTGCCGCGTTGGACTCGCGTTACGCAGTTGCTCGACTATGTGGCGGGTGTGCATCCGCGATTCGATCGCGCGAGAGCGGAAGGTTTTCTCGACAAGACTACGATCAAGCGCACGAGCAAGGTACGAGAATTGTCGAAAGGAATGGTAGCCCAGCTGCACCTCGCCCTGGTCATGGCCATCGACGCGAAATTATTGGTGTTGGATGAACCGACGCTTGGCCTGGACATCCTTTATCGTAAACAATTCTACGATTCACTGCTGAATGACTACTTTGATCACAGCCGCACGATCGTCGTAACAACGCACCAGGTGGAAGAGGTCCAGGACGTCCTAACCGATCTCATGTTCATCAATCGCGGCCAGATTGTCCTCCAGTGCAGCATGGAAGAATTCGACTCGCGCTATGTGGAAGTGATGGTCAATCCAGAGCATGTCGCCGCAGCGCGGGCCTTGAAGCCGATTCACGAGCGCCCGGTCTTTGGTCGCAGCGTCCTGCTGTTCGATCACGTGGACCGCAACCAACTCGCTGCGCTTGGTGAAGTGCGAAGGCCCAGCATCGCAGACTTGTTCGTAGCTGTGATGAGCCCGCCTTCGCGTGAAGCTACGGCGGGTCAAGAGACTACGGCGCGGCAAATAGATCACGTAGGAGCAGCAAGATGAATACCTCACCGAATAACACGCCTGAACCTGCCGGAGTCAGCTCGTCCGCCGAAGCCTCGGCGAAGGCGGGCGACCCCGGTTACAGCTCCGCCGGCCCCGCCTATCAAAGCTCTTCTACTCAGCCTTTCTATTGGTCCGTTCGGCGCGAGTTGTGGGAGAACCGTTCGATCTACGTTGCACCACTGATTGTGGCCGTGGTCGTGTTATTAGGCTTCCTGATTAGCACAATAGGGATGCCTGAGCGCAGACAAGGCGTGCTGTTGCTCGATCCCGCGCACCAGCGAGCGATGATCGGAATGCCGTACGATGTAGCGGCGATGATGTTAATTTTCACCGCGTTCATCGTTGGCGTGTTCTACTGTCTCGATGCGCTGCACAGCGAACGCCGCGACCGCAGCATCCTGTTCTGGAAATCACTTCCGGTTTCGGACCTCACAACCGTCCTCTCGAAGGCCAGCGTTCCGTTTGTCATTCTGCCACTGATCATTTTCGGCACTGTCGTTCTCGTTCAATTCCTCATGTTGCTATGGAGCAGCGCCATCCTGTTGCCGAGCGGTCTTGCCGCCACGACGTGGACACGTTTCAACTTGTTTCAACAATCGGTGATACTGCTCTATAGCCTGATTGTGATTGCGCTCTGGCATGCGCCCGTCTACGGCTGGGCGCTCCTGATTTCCGGATGGGCGCGAAGGGCGACGTTTCTCTGGGCGGTGTTGCCACTCCTCGCGATCGGTGTTCTTGAGAAATTCGCGTTTGACACTTCGTACTTCGCATCGATGCTGAAAGATCGCGTGTTCGGCGCCGGCGACACAGCTTTCGCGTTCCAGCCGCACCGCGGCGTTACAATTGATTCTCTGGTTCAACTAACACCGGGAAGGTACCTCACCACGCCGGGGCTCTGGATCGGGCTGGCATTTGCTGCTGCATTCGTGGCCCTGGCAGTGCGACAACGCCGCTATCGGGGACCTATTTGATAAGAATGACGAAGCACAAATGTCGAATGACGAAACGATGGCACAAATGACGAATCAAGCAGCCTGCGGCGGCAAAAGATTACGAGCACGAGTAGGAACACGATTCCCATTACACGACCCACATAAGTGCAGAACGAGCCATGCATCCGACTGATAAAGCCGCGCGTATCGCCGGCGCAATCTACCTATCGATGGTACTGACCGGGCCGTTCAGCCTGATTTACGCTCCCACCAATCATCTTCATTTGCCTGGGAGTTGCTCTCTATCGCTTGCTTGGCAGCGTAAGTAAGCCATGGGCGGTGGCGATGCTTGGCTTCGTGCTGGTTTCCGCCGCGGTTGGTTTTCTCAATACCCTAAACAGCATCGCCGCTTTTATCCTTTTCCGCGGCGCCGATTTTCTAAATGTCTTCGAGCAGGCGCAGCGTAACGCCCTGGGCATGCTTTTCCTTCGTCTCCACTCGCAAGGAAATTTCATCAACGAGATTTTTTGGGGCTTATGGCTGTTTCCCTTTGGGTTACTCGTCTTCCGCTCCGGATTCCTGCCACGGATCATCGGCGTTTGGCTTATGATCAACTGTGTTGCGTGGCTGGTACTGAGTCCGATCGCGTTGTTCGCTCTATCCTACTATGATGCGGCCTTTCGGTTTGCGCAGCCATTTCTCTTTGGCGAATTGGCAATCATGCTGTGGCTCCTAATCAAAGGCGCAAAGGTGACATCGCCTGCCCGTGCTGCAGCACAGTTGAAGACCGCATGAACAGGATCGACGATTCACAGCGCACAGCCGCAAAAGTCGCGGGTGTCAGTGGCCTGTTGGCTGTGGTGATCGTCATTTTCGGCAACTACGCGCTGCTCGGCCCGCTGGTGGTCCCCGGCAAAGCTGCGGAGACAGCACAGAATTTCGCGGCGCACCAAACTCAAGTTCGAGTCGCGCTCATTTGCTTTCTCACTTACGGCCTAAGCGTTGTCGTCCTACTTGCGGCGCTTTATGTGATCCTTAAACCAGTAGATCGCTTACTCGCATCGATCGGAGCACTCTTTCGACTTGTGTTTGCGCTGCTGTGGCTTCTCACAACACTAAATCTACTTGGCGCACTGCGGCTTGTAGGCAACGCACCTTATCTACAAGCTTTGGAGTCAAATCATTTACAGGTGTTGGCCAGACTGCAGATCGCAGCGAGTTTCGACGATTATTATGTGGGTCTGCCATTCTTTAGTCTGGCAGCAACAGTTTGTAGCTATCTGTGGTTTAAGTCCGGTTACATCCCACGAAGCCTGGCTGCTTTCGGTGTGATCGCGTCAGCATGGTGCCTGGTCTGCGCCTTTGTTTTCCTGATTTTCCCAAGCTTCGACAAGACAGTTAACGCTTACTGGTTCGATTCGCCGATGGCCATCTTCGAACTAGTGCTGGGCTTTTGGCTCTTGTTTAAAGGCCTAAAGCGAGCAGACGATACCGATATGGGCTACATCGACGGAGGGTCAACCGAATCTCTTTCACTGCGGTTACCCATATTTCTATAAACCTATGAAAACAATAAAACGTATTCTAAAGTGGACTGTAGGTCTAATTCTGGTCGTGTTGATAGCCTGGTTTGAGATCACCTACTGGACGTCGACCAATGACTGCGAGCGTTATGCAGGTGTTCCTGCCAATCCTATGAAAGCGGTTGTGTACTGCGACTACGGTGTGCCCAATCTCAAGCTACAGGAAATCGAAAAACCTACTCCGGCAGATGATCAACTCCTGATAAAGGTTCGCGCGGCTTCGGTTAATCCGCTCGACTGGCACTTCATTGAAGGAACACCATACATCATGCGCGCAATGGGCGTGGGCATGCGCAAACCAAAGGACACACGGCTCGGCGTTGATTTTTCCGGCACCGTAGAAGCCGTCGGCAAAAACGTAACGAAATTCAAACTAGGAGACGAGGTATTCGGCGGTCGCACAGGGGCTTTCGCTGAGTATGTGTGCGTCCGTGAGGCCCGAGCAGTAGCGTCGAAGCCAGCCAGCGTAACATTTGAGCAAGCGGCTTCTGTGCCTATTGCCGGAATCACCGCATTACAGGGTCTTCGCGACAAAGGAAAGGTTCAGCCGGGGCAGAAGGTCTTGATCAATGGCGCTTCCGGAGGCGTGGGAACATTCGCAGTGCAGATCGCGAAATCATATGGTGCAGATGTCACCGGCGTTTGCAGTACCCGAAACCTGGACATGGTCCGATCTCTCGGTGCAGATCACGTGATCGATTACACGAAGGAAGATTTCACCAAAGGTGACCAGCATTACGACGTGATTCTGGACAACGTTGCAAACCATTCGTTATCCGAATGCAGGCGCGTCCTGAATCCTGATGGAAAATATGTCTTGATAGGAGGAGGAGGAGTTAACGAGAGCCGATGGCTCGGGCCTGGGCTCACTCATGCGCTTAAAGCAATGCTCCTATCAAAATTCGTGAGCCAGAAGATGGGCATGATGCTGGCAGAGCTCAACCACAACGACCTGGCCTTCCTGGCCGATCTCATGCAGTCGGGCAAAGTCACACCGGTCATTGATCGGACTTACAAGTTGAGCGACCTGGCTGATGCAATTCGCTATCTCGAACAAGGCCACGCTCGAGGAAAAGTGGTAGTAACTGTGGACTAGCATCGCAGTAATTCGAAGAACAGCCTGAGGGCAGGCTGTCTCCATTTGGCGTCGATGCACGTGGATGGAGCCGGGCCGCCCTCGGTCCGCAAGCAGCTATTCATGAGATGACTTCTAAGGACCTTCAGCCGCGCCTTAGTCGTTGTCCGGGTTCGCCTCGCCTTCGCTCGATGGCGCCGATTGATCTTGCGCCAGAGCGTGCAGAATTTGCCGCCCAATTCCGGTGGCGTGTTGCTGTCCGCGGTTGACCAGAATAACAACGCCGAGCTTGCGCTGCGGAGCGAATCCTATGTAGGTCGAGGTATTTGGCAGTCCACCGTTCTTGTCGATGATAGTGAAATTGCCGGCGGGGACATTCTGCCAGGCAAGGCCCAATTTTGAGCGCGGGCCGACCGTGAACACCGGCTGCTGAGCGAGGGTCATGGCGTTCTCGATCAGGCGATGATCGGGAAGCTCGCCGAGGTTGGCAGCCAGAAAGGTAGCCATGTCACGCGACGACGAATAAATTTGCCCGGAGCCTGGCCACTGGAAAGTTCCCCCTTCCATACCGGGTTTGCCAATCGGCCGACCCTGCGCGCCATAGCCCTGAACCGCGCGTCCCAGGAGATTGCGCGGCAAAGGCAATGCGGTCGATGTCATCCCAAGTGGGCCGGTAAGCCGCTGGTGCATCAAGGTCGCGAATCGCGTGTTGAACCGGCGTTCGAGCGCAACTCGCAACAGGACCATGGCGGCATTGGAATAGAGATATTGTTGCCCAGGTTCATGGTTGGGGCTGGCCTTCCATGAATTGAGGAAGCGAACAAAATCCGACCACGTATATCTGCCTTTATGCCACGTCTCGTACTGCTGCGGGACGCGCGGCAGTCCCGAAGTATGACTGGCAAGCTGTCCCAGAGTTATCCGGCGAATATCCCCGCCCTGCTGTAACTCGGTGACATATTTCGCAACCGGGTCGTCCAGGCTGAGCTCGCCCCGTTTAACAGCTTGCGCGAGCAACGTAGTCGCGAACACCTTGCCGACGGAGCCGAGATTGAAGATTGAGTCGGCAGTGACCGGGCGATTCTGCGCGTTGTCAGCCATGCCGTAGTTGAAGAACTGAGTATTACCATTC
>QHPC01000272.1 GCA_003218915.1 Verrucomicrobiota bacterium | reverse complement strand
GTCCTTCGACGAGCCCCAGCCCCAGTCTTCGCCAAATGTCATGGTGCCGAGGCAGAATTCCGAAACGCGCAGTCCTGATTTTCCTAAAAGTCTGTAGTTCATAGTTGTAATTGATGGATTGTTATTGTTGGTGTTTCAATACGTGCAGCTGCTGTAGCCACGGCGCTGCATGACCGCGTTGCCCAGCGCAACAACACGCCGGAACGCCTCGACACAGCGAGGCGGCTACAACCTTTACGAGATTAATTCACTCGGCGCGTTGCTTCGAACAGGAACCACGCGCGTCGCTCGGTTTCATCGATCCAAACTTCGATGAGACTTGCGGTAGCAACGTCAAGGTGCTCATCGCACACGTTGTGCGCTTCACGAAGACGCGCGGCCAGCGTCCTGTTGTCGTCGGCTAACTCAGCCAGCATGTCCAGCGGCTCGACATATTCTGCGTCGTTATCGAGCACGCGCTGGGTGCGCGCGATCTCGCCGATAGAGTGCAGTGTGATCCCGCCGATCTTTCGAACGCGTTCCGCAATAGGATCGGTCATCGCGAAAAGCTGATCGCCCTGCTCGTCCAATAGCAAGTGGTAATCGCGGAAATGCGGCCCGCTCATGTGCCAGTGGAAATTTTTCGTTTTCACGTAGATCGCGAACACATCAGCCAGAATGGCGTTCATCGCCGCGGCGATGTCTTTCGTCGCCGAAGGTGTGAGATCGGTTCGTGTCTCCAGCGGAGCGTCGCGTCTGTGTAGAAGTTCTATGGTCTTTCTCGAATTAGATTTTTTCATGGTTTCCTTTGTACTGGTTGATGTTCTGTTGGCGCGATCAAGTACGCTTTTTCTGTTACGGTTGTTTCGCTGCGCCCGTGGTACGGCGGGTTCTTCCAATTCTATTTGATTATCGATCATAAGCATCTCATTTGGTTTATTTTTGTTGACCCCGCCTGCAACGCTGTAGCACTGCGGGCAGGCCTATGATCTCCTCAACTATCAAGGCCCCGGCGACTGCGCGTTCGCAAGATTTTCTGATGCCAAAAATGAAATAGCGCTCATTCCCTCATTCGAGGTAGAACGCGAGAAATCGCAGTCCAATACGGCGCGTGCCGTCACAGCTGCGGCTGACACAGCCGCCTCTACAGTTGAATCAAGCCGCGTCGGGTAGCGCTGGCAACGGCTTCAGTGCGGCTGATGACATTCATCTTGGCGAAAATCGCTTTCACGTGCGATTTCACCGTGCCTTCGCTGATGAATAGCGCGGAGCCGATTTCTTTGTTGCTTTTTCCCTGGGCCATCAGCTTGAGCACATCGATCTCGCGCGAGCTCAACGTTTCGCCACTAACGCGTTCCGCCAGCTTGGCTGCGAGATGAACAGGGACGCAAGTTTCACCGGCGTGCACCCGGCGGATGCTGTCCATCAACGCTTCGCGTGGCACGTCCTTAAGCAGATAACCTTTCGCGCCGGCTTGAATTGCGCGATAGATATCTTCGTCACCGTCGAAGGTGGTAAGGACAATGATGCGAGCGTGCTCATCGTGGTCGCGGATTTCTTTGATTGCGCCGACACCGTCGAGTTCGGGCATCCGCAAATCGAGCAGGGTCACATCCGGGCGATGCTGCTTCCACAAATTGACCGCTTCGTGGCCATTGGTGGCTTCGCCCAGTACCACCATGTCCGGCTTGCGCCGAATTAACGAGACCAAACCTTCGCGCACCACGGTATGGTCATCGGCGATGAGAACACCGATGCGCGATTTTTTTGGTGTGGGCTTCGCGCTGCGATGCCCCGGACGGTTCGAGCTCGCCGCCGGACGAGTCCGTCCCATTGGCGGACCGGACTGGCGTTTCGACGTGCCGTCCACACCAGAGGCGCGGGTTGTAGTTTTGCGCGCTGGTTTCGTTTTCGTTTTCACGATCTCGATTCGCCGTTGTTCGCCACGGCGAATCCGTCCGGTGGCGGATAGGGCAGGGTGACAACGACCTTTGTGCCTTTGCCCCGCGCACTGGTGACTTTGAGTTCCCCGCCCATTTGTTCGACGCGCTCCCGCATTCCGGCCAACCCCAGGCCATCATGTCGATCTTTGAGCCGGAATCCGTGACCGTCGTCGCGAAGCTCGAGACGCAGTTGCTTCGTGTTGAAAGTTAATCGCGTTTCGAAATTGCGGGGGCGCGCGTACTTCAGCGCGTTAGTCAAAGCCTCTTGTCCGATATGCAGAAGATTCTCCTGCCAAATTGGCGGGAGTTCGCGCAACCTTCCTCGAAGTTCGAACCGGGTGTGAAGCATGGTTCCGGCTGTTGTGTTTTTAACAGTTCCTTTCAGCGCCTCCCAAAAATTGTCTTGTTGTAAGGCTTGTGGCCGAAGCGCGTGGACCGATCGACGCGCTTCATTTAAACTTTGCCGCGCTAGTTCGCTGGCCCGCCGCAAATGCTCGTTCGCTTCCTTACGGCGGTAACATGCGATTGCGTCTTCCACTGCTTCCAATTGCACAATTACGCCGGTGAAACCTTGTGCGAGTGTGTCGTGAATGTCGCGCGCCATTCGATTTCGTTCTTCCAAAATGGCCGACTGCCGGCTTTGTTCGGCAAATTCATTGAGTTGAATAGCCAACATCGCCTGATGCGCGAGCGCCTGCGCCAGTTCGATCTCTTCCGGTCGGTAAGGCGGCCGGTCGCCGTGACGAATCCCGATGAACCCTTTCACGCGCCCTCCCACCAACGTGGGAATAGTCAGATATTTCTTGGTTCCCTTCGACTTAAAATATTCGCGAATTGCTGTTGTGACACGCGGATCGTTCTCAATGTCCTCGCAAATGACCGGTGCTCCTGTGAACACGGTTTCCTGAAGCACTTTGTCCTCTTTCCACAGGAGAGGATTCTTGACGAACGGATGCTCGGGGTCGGCCGCCGCAAAGTTTGAGCCCTGCGCTGCGGCCCGCAACACGAGCGACTGAGTTGCTTCGTTCAACAACCATAAGATTACGCTTTGCGCTCCAAGGAGGCGGCCAATCGTGCTCAACATTTGTCCTAGGAACCGGTCTGGCGCTGGCGCAGTCGCGAGAACATCGAGGGTGTAGGTGAGAGCCTCCACCTGCCCGCGTGCGAGCTGCTCGGAGGCGCGCAGAGCGTCCTCGGCACGATCACGTTCAATCGCGATCCGCACAAGGTGCGTCGCTAACTCAATCTGCTCAAGGTCTTGCGAACCAGGACTCCGCGTTTGGCGATAGTACATGCAGAAGGTTCCCAAGACTTTTCCGTTCGACGAGAGTACTGGACTGGACCAGGAGGCTTGCAGCCCGTGTTTCAAAGCAGAGGCGCGATGCTCCGGCACGTCCCACAACGGGTCAGTCGAGATATCGGAGACAATGACCGGTGATCCCCGAAACGCAGCGGTGCCGCAAGAGCCAGCACAGGGGCCAATTGGTAGCTTTTCCATTTGCTGCGTCCATTCTTTGGGAAGACTTGGTCCTGCAACGACATCCAGATGAGTGCCATCGGCACTTAGCAACAGAACCGACGCGAGCGTACCGCTTCGCTGTTCCTCGATAATCAGACACAATTCATTTAAGATCTCTTTCAGCTCAAGGAAGCCGGAGCGCGCTCGTAAATGATCGGGATCGCGGTCACTTCTACGTCCCAGACTTCTCCATTCAGCGAGACGAATTTCTCCTCGATCAGCGGGGCGGTTTCTCCTGCTCCAACCTGGCGAATTCGCTCCCTGACGACCAGCAGCGAATCCGGATGAATGAAATCGAGGACGGAGCGTCCCACGAGTTCATCGAGATTTTTTGCACCAAAGAGCCGCACGCCCGCCGGATTGACGTAAAGCAGCTTGCCGTCTCGATGGACGCAAATGCTGTTTGGAGAGAACTCGACCAGTACCCGATAACGTTCCTCGCTTTCTTTCAGTGCCTCTTCCGCTCGTTTCCGCTCGGTAATGTCCAACATGACGCCACGCAGCCGGACAGGCTGATCATTCTCGACCACAACGGTCACGACATCGTGCAGCCAAACGATGCGGCCATCGGCGGCGACCATCCGATATTCAAAATCGTGCGGACGTTTCGCGCGGGTTGCGTTGATACAAAAGCTGGTCGCCCATTCTCGGTCGTTGGGATGAATATGGTCTTTCCAAAAGGTTGGTTCGGTCGTCCAGCGCGTCAATGAATAGCCCAACATGCGCTCGGCTTGGGGGCTGACAAAGCTGAAGGCAAACGTCTGCGCGTCGGCTTCCCATACGATTCCGTCAAGCGAATTCACCAGTGTCACATAATTCTGGTGCGCTTGCTGCAGCGCTTCTTCGGCTCGCTTGCGTTCGCTGATGTCGCGCAGGATCGCCTGAAAATATCCGCCGCGTATTGCGGAGACGGAGACCTCCACGGGAACGATTTCTCCATTTTTGCGTACGAACCTTCTCTCGAAGCGCAGAGTGCTGTTCGCCTCTAATTTCTTGAGTCGCTCCAGAAACAGGTGGCGTTCTTCTGGTAGATAGGTGTCGGTGACTGGCGTGCCAATCAGTTCGTCCGCAGGGATTCCGGCCAGCTCGGCGCCTGCGCGGTTTCCCAAGACGCAGATACCATTGGCGTCAACGACGTAGATTGCGTCGGGTGAAATCTCGATCAGGTCCCGATATTTCTCTTCGCTCTTGTGCAGTTTTTCTTCGGCGCATTTGCGCTCGGTCGCATCGCGCAAAGTGCAGAGGGTGGACAAAAATTCTCCACTGGTAGACAGACGAGGAACAGTTGCGGCATCAAAATGCACAATGGTGCCGTCCTTTTTTCTCCAGCGGACCTCATATTCCCGCGTTTCGCCATTTATTACGTCTGCGAACACTTCGCGGATAAGCAGCCGGTCCTCTGGAACAAGGAGAAGTTCGAAAACATTCGCGCCGCGCAATTCTGCTTCTGAATAGCCGCTGAGTTGAACGCCGCGCTGGTTAATGCAAAGGACAGTCCCGATGCGATCCACGGAAAGGATCACATCATGGGATAGCTTAAACAGGTGTTTTGCTGCGCTTTCGTCATCCTCAGCTGGACTGGGTTCGCTTCGCGGGCTGATCCGGCCAGCAGATGGATCCTTTGCGGCGAATACGGTTGGTTCGGCAGTGGTAGCTTCGGGTTTCATAACAATCTAACCGCTGGCGCAAGCGCATGTTTCACACGGATTGATCGACGTCGTGCGCGCGTGCGCATGCCAGAAGTCTAACAAGCCTGCGCTGTCGCGCCACTTTTGTTTCCTCCCTCGAAAGAGGTGTTGTCTGCTCTCTCCTGCGAAGCACCGAAAAATCCTCCGACCGCTTCATGGTAGCGCGGCGCGAGGTTGTCTAGGCTTTAAAACAGAAAAAAGTAACAAAAATGAAACCTAAACGACCTCAAACCAATTCAAGGCCCAAACTGCCGAGGAGTCTTCGGCGCTCCCGACGACGTCATGATCCGATGCTCGTTCTGAACATGGCCCTTTTTAACTTCACCGACGGATGGAACCGCGCGTTTTCGAGGGAGCAGTACGCGCGCTTCAGCGTCTAGCAACTTGATTCAAGTGATGGAACCCGCTCTCACCGCAATGAACGCCGCCAGACACTTGGTGGTTGTGAAGGCGTCCGTTGATCGCGTCTATGAGCAGTGGTCGCGCTTGGAGGACCTTCCCAAATTCGTCACGCCGCTACGAAAAGTGCAAAGAATCGATGAAACGCATTTTTCCTACACCTGGCATCCGGATGGCAGCAACCAAAAAGGAGTCTTCCACATCATACTTCAAGTTCCCGGCCGACGAATCGCGTGGCGCAGCATGTCCAACGGTTTCATGTCAGGCGTGGTCTCTTTCGAGCCACGCTCTCAGGAGGAAACGGAAGTGACGCTGAAGATCCGTTCGATTTTCGATCCCCCAAGTCTGTCGCAAAGAGTGGAGGAGTATCTGGGCAATTTTAAACGGCTGGTTGAGAACGGAGACACTATCGGATGAGAACTTTACCTACTAGAGAAGCATTGGTAGCAGCCTACTGGCGAAAGCTGGCAAGCTCTATTGAAGCTGCGTACAAGGGTCGTGCCCGCGTGGTTGCAAGACGCGCGGCAAGCGCTTTGCAAACACGTCGACGCTCCCGCGGGAACGGCGCGGCCAAAGCAATCCCTGCCAGGCAAACGGCGCACTAACAGACAGCCGTGTGGATTGTTCGTTTAGCTTTGAGGCGGCCGTACACCTTCACGGTGGCAGCCATTCTGATCGTGCTCATGGGGATTGTCACGATCGCGCGCATGGCTACGGACATTTTTCCCAAGATCGACATCCCCGTGGTGAGCGTGATCTGGAGTTTCCCGGGCGTCGCACCCGAAGAAATGGAGAAACGCTTCGTCACGGTGACCGAGCGCGCCATGACCACGACCGTGAACGACATCGAGCATATCGAGTCACAGAGTTACAACGGCGTTTCGGTCATCAAGGTTTTCTTCCACGAGGGCGCCAAGGTCGAGGCCGGCGTTGCCCAGGTCACATCAATCACCCAGACGCTCCTGCGCATTCTGCCGCCCGGCACAACGCCGCCTCTCATCCTTCAATACAGCGCCTCGAATGTGCCAATCCTGCAACTCGGCCTAACCAGTAAGACGCTTTCTGAACAGCAGCTCTACGATCTTGGTTTAAATTTCATCCGCACACAGCTTGCAACCGTGCAGGGCGCACAAGTCCCGCTCCCATACGGTGGCAAGTCGCGCCAGGTCATGGTCGATATCGATCCGCAGAAACTTTTCGGCAAAGGACTTTCCCCAGCGGACGTCAGCAACGCGCTCAATGCCCAAAACGTCATCCTTCCGGCCGGGACGCAGAAAATCGGCGACCGCGAATACAATGTGCGGTTGAATTCGAGCCCGGAACTTTTGCAGACACTGAACGACCTGCCAATCAAACAGGTAAACAACGCGATGGTTTACATTCGCGACGTCGCGCACGTTCGAGACGGCTTTGCGGTGCAAACGAACATCGTTGCGCAAAATCGAGTGCGCTCGGCACTGCTTACGGTTTTGAAAAGCGCGAGCGCGTCCACACTCGATATTATCAGCCGGGTGAAAGCGGCGTTGCCGCGGATCAAGGCGACCTTGCCGCCCGAGCTGGACATCACTCAACTGTTCGATCAGTCGATCTTCGTGCGGGCCGCTATCAACGGCGTTGTGAAGGAGGGTGTGATCGCGGCGTGCCTGACAGCGCTTATGATCCTGCTTTTTCTCGGAACCTGGCGCTCGACTCTGGTGGTCGCCACTTCAATCCCGTTGTCGATCTTATGCTCGGTCATCATTCTCAGCGCGCTCGGCCAAACCCTGAACCTGATGACCTTGGGTGGACTTGCCCTCGCCGTCGGCATTTTAGTGGATGACGCTACGGTCGAGATCGAGAACATCCATCGCAATCTTGCCATGAAGAAGCCGATGGTGCGCGCCATCCTCGATGGCGCGTCGCAGATTGCGGTGCCGGCGTTCGTCTCAACTCTCTGTATTTGCATCGTTTTTGTGCCGATCTTTTTCCTCAGCGGTACGGCCAGATTTCTTTTTCAACCGCTCGCCATGGCAGTGATCTTCGCCATGCTCGCTTCTTATCTTCTCTCGCGCACAGTCGTCCCGACGATGGTGAGATTTCTTCTACGCGAACACCTCGATGAAATTGATACCAGCCTTGCCCAGAGTGTTGAAGGATCTGACGGCGGCGAAGAGAAGATCGCCAGTCGGTCTCGCGAAAACCCGACCGCGCCTCGTCTAAGTGCCTTAGGCCAGATTTTCGGCGTTTTGAGCTGGACTCACGAGAAGTTCAATCATGTGTTCGAAAAGCTTCGCGCTCGCTATGTAAATGCGCTGCGCTGGTGTCTCGAGCATCGCCGCCTCGTGTTCGGAGCTATGGGCGCCATGCTGCTTGTTTCGTTCGCCCTGGTTCCTTTTCTGGGACGGGATTTCTTTCCAGCGGTCGATGCCGGCCAATTTCGATTGCACGTGCGCGCGCCCGCCGGCACGCGACTCGAATCAACCCAGGAACGATTTTTTCAGGTGGGGAACGCCATTCGCGAAGTCATTCCACCTAACGAAATCCAGAACGTGCTTGATAATATCGGGCTGCCGACGAGCGGAATTAATCTCGCCTTTGGCGATAGTTCGACGATCAGCTCGGCCGATGGTGAAATCCTCGTCGCCCTCAATCCAAATCATAAGCCAACCGCGCAATACGTGCGGATCCTGCGCGAGAAATTGCATCGCGATTTTCCGGACATGGAATTCTTTTTCTCCGCGCCGGATATTGTCGGTCAGATTTTAAATTTCGGCATTCCGGCGCCGATCGATATTCAAATAACCGGTCGCGATCCGAAAGGGTACGACATCGCCAACGAAATCAAAACGCGCGTCGCGCAAATTCCCGGAGCAGTCGATACCCACGTGCATCAACTCGTGCATGGGCCCGACCTGCGTGTGAATGTGAACCGGACGCGAGCCGAACAAATTGGCCTGACGCAAAACAATGTCGCGCAGACCATGTTGATTTCGCTCAGCTCGAGCGGTCAGACTGCTCCCAACTACTGGCTCAATTTTCAGAACGGCGTGAACTACCAGGTCGCGGTGCAGACGCCCCAGTACTAAATGGACACTAGGGAACCTGGCCACCGTTGAGCGACGCGAGTCACCGGTCATCGTGAATCATTACAATGTACAGCCGGTTTTTGACGTCTTGGCCAATGTGCAAGGCCGGGATCTCGGCGGCGTCGCCGACGGAGTTGCTAAAGTGGTAGACAGTTTCAAGTCGAAACTGCCCCGCGGCACGTTTCTCAGTATACGCGGTCAAGTTCAGAGTATGAACAGTTCGTTCGCCGGGCTCGGCGCCGGTCTCCTGTTTGCCATCGTGCTGGTTTACTTTCTAATGGCGGTCAATTTCCAATCCTGGACCGACCCGTTCATCATTATCATGGCTCTGCCCGGTGCCTTGTGCGGCATCATCTGGATGCTTTTCATTACCGGCACCACGCTCAATGTCCCATCGCTAATGGGCGCGATCATGGCCATCGGCGTGGCCACCGCCAATAGCATTTTGGTTGTGACTTTTGCCAATGACGAGCGATGCGCGCACGAAAATAAGAGCGCTTTTGACGCCGCCCTCGCCGCCGGTTTCACGCGCTTGCGTCCCGTGATAATGACCGCGCTGGCAATGATTATCGGAATGTTGCCGATGTCGCTCGGATTGGGCGAGGGCGGCGAACAAAATGCGCCGCTTGGGCGCGCCGTGATTGGCGGGTTGCTCGTTGCTACTGTTACAACGCTGTTTTTTGTCCCAGTCGTTTACAGTTTGCTCCGGAAAAAGGAATTCACCTGTGACGCAGATGAAGAGTTTGCGCGCCAGGAGCACGGCGGAACGGCAGAGGGAGGCGCCCAATGATCCACACCGAGACTGACAAACATAAAGGTAATGGCGCGCACGATGAGACTAGCGCGCAAGATCGACAGTCGTCGCGAGCGGTGGATCGACATGCGACGCCGCACACACCGCTCCGTCCGCCGATGCGAAGCGTTGCCGTCTGGGGACCGATCGCGGCTGTCACGGTGCTGGCGATTCTGGTCATAATCGGAGTCTGGCATCGCATTAGCCAGCGTCACGACCAGGAGAATTTCGCGCAGCGAACAACGCAGCTCGAAGTGAATGTCGCGACCGCGCAGCGCGACAGTAAGCCGAAGGAATTAATTTTGCCCGGAACCTTCCAAGCCTTCAATCAAACGACAATTTTCCCTCGGTCGAACGGATATGTCGCAAGCTGGAAGGTCGATATCGGCGACTACGTGCAGGCTGGCCAATTGCTGGCCGAGATTGCGACACCGGAAGTGGATCAGCAATTGGCACAGGCGCGCGCACAGGAGGAGATAGCCAAACTGACCGCCGATCGCTGGCGCGATCTGCTCGATAAAAAAGTCGTGTCCAAACAGGAGTACGATCAGAACGAAAAAGCCTATGAGGGCGCGAAAGCGAACTTGCAGCAGCTCGAGAAAATTCAGGGTTTCCAGCAAATCCTCGCGCCGTTTGCTGGAAAGATCGCTGCTCGAAATATCGATGTTGGCACCCTCGTGACCGCCGGGACCGGAAATTCCGGCACACCGCTTTTCAGCCTCGTGCAGAGTGATGTGCTTCGCGTTTACGTGTTCGCTCCCCAGGAGAATGCGCCCTCGATTCACGAAGGACTGGCAGCGAAAATTGTTCTCCAGGAATATCCCGGTCAGGAATTCGACGGTAAGGTCACACGCACCGCGGGCGCACTCGACCCACAATCGCGCACCATGCAGGTGGAAGTGCAGGTGCCCAACCAACAAGGCAAACTTTACGCCGGAATGTACGGGCAGGTTAAATTCCTATTGCCGGATGACAATGCGCCGATCGTTGTGCCGGCGGATGCATTTGCTTTTCGCGCACAAGGTCCGCAAGTCGTCACGGTCACGAACGATGATCGCATTCACTGGCAGAAAATAAGTGTCGGGCGCGACTTCGGCACCCAACTAGAGGTGCTCGATGGCCTGAAAGAAAATACAGAAGTCGTTATGAATCCAACCGACGATTTGCGTGAAGGCATCAAGGTGCAGGTGAAAGGCGCTGAAAAACCCAAACCCGAAGGCAGCGTCGCCCGATCAGGTTCCAACCGGTGAGCCGGAGATGGCAGAGGCGTTTTGTGGATGTGGCGGAGCGGTCGTCGATAACGTTGTTCCATTATTGGAAGCGCGGCGGGCGCATAAATCTAATTACCTTGGTCACACACATTGGAGAAATCGTCCTGCAAGTGGCCGCTGAAACCTAACAACAAAAACACTATGGATAAGAACCTCGAGAAAGTGAAATTGCTGGCGCGCGATCTGCGCGATGGAAAACAATTCCCCCGCAGCCCGCGCCAAACGCTGGCCGGCTATGTGCTGGCGGCCCGCGCCGTGGACAAGTGTCGCGCGGTGCTTGTGGGCTGGGAAGGGGAGTACCATTCCAACTGTCCGCTCGATCAACGCTGGCTGAAATTTGCCGAAATTGATTACGATGACTTTCGGTCATTCGTTGCCACTGGCGCCACCGACGATGAGATCGCCGGGTGGATCGGCGAACACGCTAAGAAACGTCCGCGGGCCGAAATTATTGCGTGGAATAACAAAGAGCGGGACCTCCATTTGAGCGACCTGCCTCTGGAGCTCCAGGAGTACATGGAAGATTATATTCAGCGGTTCATTCCGCGTAACAGAGTGGTGCATCACTGGTTCGACGTGTACGACTTGGAAGAAGAACGAATCTGACATTGCGTGGTCATCCCGAGCAAAGCGAGGGACCTCTCAAAGCCTCGAAAGAGCACCACACATCAGACGAAAATGACGCCACGCACTCGATGTGCTGGTGTTTGGGCTTACTTGCGTGACGCGAGCTGGGATTGTGAGGTTCCTCGCACCGCTCGGAATGACGTGGTAGGGGAACACGAGTAGTTTCGCGGAATTCACCGCATGGTGGTACTGGTTTGAAAAACATTGTCCAACAACCATCTGAAGTATCCGGCATAGTGGAACATCTTTTTCGTCACGAGGGGACGAAGATGGTTGCCATTCTCACCAGAATCTTTGGCATCGAACATCTCAACCTCGCGGAAGACGTTGTTCAGGAAGCGCTCGCGCGGGCATTGCAGACCTGGCCATTTTATGGAGTTCCGAAAAATCCATCGGCTTGGATTATGCGCGCATCGCGCAATCTCGCGTTAGATGTGGTTCGCCGGCGAAAGGTATTTCAGAATAAACAATCAGAGATCATTCGACTGATGGATCGCGACGGCGCCGCGCCCGACGAAGCGATTTTCTCGGAAGACGAAATTAGTGACGACCGTTTGCGCTTGATATTCGTCTGTTGTCACCCGGCTATTCCAGCAGAGGCGCAAGTCGCACTCGCGTTGAAGACGCTGTGCGGCTTCAGTGTCGGAGAGATAGGTCACGCATTTCTAACCACGGAGTCCGCAATTGCCAAGCGATTGACCCGGGCAAAACAAAAAATCCATCAGGCGCGGATCCCGTTTGAAATTCCCGCAGGCGGAGAATTGGAGCAGCGATTGGATAACGTTTTGCAATCGCTTTACCTGCTGTTCAACGAGGGCTACAAAGCGTCGAGCGGGGAAAACCTTGTTCGCGAGGAGCTCTGTGAAGAAGCAATTCGTCTCGCGGAGCTATTGGTTGCGCATCCGGCCGGCAATCAGCCGAAGACACATGCTCTTTTGGCATTGATGCTGTTAAATGCCGCTCGCAATCCCACGCGAATGGACAGCCAGGGCAATCTGCTGCGGCTGCAAGAGCAGGATCGGACACGCTGGAACAAATCAATGATCGCGCGCGGAATGTTTCACTTCGCGCAATCGGCAACAGGTAATGAGCTCAGCGAATATCATCTTCAGGCGGGGATCGCCGCCTGTCACTGTGCAGCAAAGGATTACGAATCTACCGACTGGCAAAAGATCCTTTCGCTTTATGACCGTTTAATTGAATTCGATCACTCGCCGGTCGCAGCTCTCAATCGTGCGGTGGCCATCGCAAACATCCGTGGACCAAAAGCCGGACTCCGCGCGGTGCGAGCCGTTCGAGATATCAATAAACTGAGTTCGTACTATCTGCTCTACGCGGTGCTCGGCGAATTCGAAATGCGGTCGGGTAACCTGCAAGCCGCTGCCGAACAATTCCGTAGATCGTTTGAGCTGGCAGAAACGAAATCGGAGCGAGCGTTTCTTTTGAAACGATTGCAGCGCTGCGTCGACGGGCAGACGACTTAGTCAGAAAAATTTTGTCCTGAATCGGCTCGGTCATTCGTCGTATCTCGAAAATCACACATCAATAGAAAGGAAAAACATGAGCAAGTCAGAGCAGAAACAGACAGCAAGCATCGTTTGGTTTGAAATCCCAGCCGACAATCCAGAACGCGCCAAGGCGTTCTATAGCAATTTGTTTGGCTGGAACATTAATCCATTCCCAGGGGGAGGCGATTATTGGCACATCGACACGGGCGGTGCCGACGATACGCCCGATGGTGCACTCAAGGGGCGCAGGCAGCCGGGAGAGCCGATCGTCAACTACGTCAGCGTCGATTCAGTCGCCGAGTTCTCCAAAAAGATCGAGAAGCTCGGTGGTAAAATCTGCATGGCGAAAACGGCTGTGCCACAGATGGGCTACTTTGCCGTCTGCCAGGATACCGAGGGCAACGCCTTTGGAATTTGGCAGAGCGATGCGAATGCAAAATAGTTGTCCTAACCAGGCAGGCCGATTCGTCGTATCGATAACAAGACGAAGCATCACGCCTCTGAGCCAATTACGAACTATGTCAGCGTTGACTCAATTGCCGAGTTCTCCAAAAAGATCGAGAAGCTCGGTGGTAAAATCCGCATGCCGAAAACAGCTGTGCCGCAGATGGGCTATTTTGCCGTCTGCCAGGATACCGAGGGCAACGCCTTTGGACTCTGGGAGAGCGACGCGAATGCGAAATAGTTATCCTGACCGGACAGGCTAGTTCGTCGTATTTTCAAAGTAGCAAAAAACTCTCAACTAAAAACCAACAATACAAAACATGAGTACACAAAACCAAAATCAAAATGGATATATGTTGCTATTTCGCGGCAGCGACCTGCGCAAAGGTCTCTCGCTGAATCCACTGGAACGCGAGGGGAAAATCGTTTCGGGCAAAGACCGCATCGTTTCCGATGGTCCTTTCGCCGAATCCAAGGAAGCAATTGGCGGTTATTTCCTTCTCGACGTCGCCACAATGGACGAAGCGGTCGCCATTGCCAGGGAATGCCCGGGCCTGCCGCATGGCGTTCGCGTGGAAGTGAGACCGGTGGCAGGCGAATGCCCGATTGCAGCGGATATCCGAGCAGAAGCGCAATTCGCACAGGTATAATCGCCGCGCCTGATTCAAGCCGAGGCGAAAGCTTTGATTGCTTTCGCCTCGGCTGCATTGCTTGCTCCCAACGCGATGCACTCGAGTACGCTCAATCAGACCGGATACGCGCCCGTCAATGGACTTCGGATGTACTACGAAGTTCACGGACCGGCGAATGCCGTGCCTTTGGTCTTGCTGCATGGGGGCGGCGACACAATCGAGACGTCCTTTGGTCAACTCTTGCCCGCCCTCGCCCGAGCCCGGCGGATCATTGCGTTCGAGCAGCAGGGCTACGGTCGCACCGCGGATATTCCGGACCGGCCCTTCAGCTTTGAGCAATCGGCCGACGACACCGTGGCGCTCCTCGATTATCTGCGGATCGATCGGGCGGATCTATTTGGCTTCAGCAACGGCGGCTCCATCGCGCTGCATGTGGCCATACGGCGGCCGCAATCGGTGCGCCGGCTAGTTGTGATCACGGCGCTAATGAAGCGCGATTGGGCCGATCCACGGTTCTGGGAATCGATGAAGACCGCAAAGCTTGATGCAATGCCAGCGGTATTGCGCGAGGCGTATCTCAAAGTCGCGCCGCACCCCGAAAATCTAGAGTCGTT
>QHPC01000271.1 GCA_003218915.1 Verrucomicrobiota bacterium | reverse complement strand
GAGGGAGGCGACGATTTTTTCGAAGCACGGATCCCCGCGCAATGGGTCCCACCAAGGCATCAGCTTCAATTCGCCATAGCTGAGATCGCTTGGAGGGTGGATAGCGATGGCAAGCTGTTGGCAGGCGAGATCTTTGTCGCCAATCGATGCAGCGATCATCGCCAAACGCGCGATTATGCGGTTGCCGCCGACCGCATCCTTTTCCACTGAAAGCAACTCAACTGCGCGGCGGCCTTCGCGCAGCGCGTCCTCCTTTCGCCCCAGGGCAGCATCGATTAAACCCAGCACGCATAAGGCACCAGCATCATCAGGGTGGGCGCGAACGAGTTTCTCCTGTTCCGCGCGTGAAGCAGTGAAAGCGGCACGTGCCTTCGCATCGTCCTTTGTCATCCGAGCAATAAGACCTTGTCCGAAACGCGGGTTATATCTTACAGTTGTGCTGCCATAACTGTTTTCGCCCAATGCCGCTAAAGCATTGGCAGCCGCTGCAGGGTCGTGCTCTGCTAGTGCGCACTCAAGCCAACCATCAGCTGCACCAGGGTCTTTCGCGCGGATTTCATCGATCACTTGGTGCAAAGGGTGAGTATCGGCTTTCCAGTCCAGCTCCACGTACGCCCGTGAGACTTTCGTAGCAGCATCGTTCGGCTCGATCGCCAACGCCCGATCCCACATGGCCTCTTCGTCGCGATAGCGCCGGAGGCGGTCGTAGCTAATCGCAATCTGCTGTAGCATGAAAAAGTTGCGCGGGTCGAGCTGGATCGCGCGCTCGAGGTTGCGTAGCGCCTCTTCCTGATTGCCGCCCGGGCGGCGTCGCTCGATGGAACTTTTCAGCTCGAATACCCGTGCATCATTAGGCAAGGTCTGACAAGCAACCTCCAGTTCAGCCGAAGCGCCATCAAAGTCGCGGTGTCCCCGATAAAGATTCTGTGCACGCGCGAGGTGTGCTTCGCCCGCATCTGGACGGAGGCGAAACGCCGCCGCAATTGCTGCTTCAGCTAACGTCAGACGCGCTGGCGTGCGATCGTGACTAAACGCGTAAAGCGCATCGTGAATCCAGGCGAGTTGGCAATATGCCTGGAAAAAGGTTGGGTCATGCGCGACAGCCTCGTTCAAGAGATCGGCCGCTTTCAGTAAACTCGCTTTCGCCTTCGGGCTAGTGCTAGAGACCCCAACCGGTAGGAGACTTTTGGCACGGCTGTAAAGATCGAAGGCCGTGATATCAGCAGTTGACGGTCGCTCCATCGCCAGTCTTTCAGCTGGCGAGATTTTGACGTGAAGCTGCCCAGCGACTTTTTGCGCGATCTCGCTTTGGATGGTGAACATGTCTTTCAGATCGTGATCGTATTCTTCCGCCCAGATGTGTGAGTCGGTGCGGGTGGCGATCAACTGGGCGTTTATGTGAAGCCAGGCACCGGTCTTGCGCACGCTGCCTTCTAACACGTGGGATACGCCCAGCTCGTCGCCGATCTGACGCGTGTTATGCTGGTTACGATATTGCATCACGCTGGTCCGGCTGATCACCTTTAGATGGGCAATTTTGGCCAGCTTGGTCAAAAGGTCGTCCTGAACACCGTCAGCAAAAGAGGCGTCCTCCTTGTCGTTACTCAGGTTTTCAAACGGCAACACTGCGATTCCCGTCGTTGCCGTTTGGTGGAATAGGTCGCTTTTCCAAACGATTACGCTTACCGCTGCTATCAGGGCGAGCGACAATGTCACCATAGCCGCAACCGTCGGGTTTCGTTGCAGCCATTTCCTCCCTCGGGCTACAACTCCGGTGCGCCGGGCTAGGATTGGTTCGTGCCTTAGCCAGCGCTCAAGGTCTTCTGCCAGCGCGAGAGCGGAAGAGTAGCGACGCTGTGGATCTTTCTCCAGACACTTCAAGCAAATGGTGGAAACATCGCGATCTATTTTGGGGTTCCACAGACGCGGTGATCGCGGCTCAGTTTCCAGCAGTAACTTGATAGTCTCGTAGGTTGTTCCTCCAGCAAATGGTGGATGGGCGGTTAGAAGTTGGTAAAGCACTGCACCAAGCCCGTACACATCTGTTGCGCTGGTTAGTCCCGCAATCGCGGGATTATTCCCGGCTGCTTGTTCCGGCGCCATGTAACTGGGTGTGCCTAGCACTTCCAGAGTCCGCGTGACCGTGCTCTCAGATTCGACTAATCGAGCAAGGCCAAAATCAGTGAGATGCGGCTCGCCTTTTCCATCCAGCACAATGTTTCCCGGCTTGATGTCCCGATGCAAAATACCGTGTTCATGCGCGTAATGAACCGTGCGGGCCACTTTGGCGATGACTTCCACCGCCTGTGGGATTGAAAGCGGCGTATCTTTAACTACCTCGTCAAGCTGGCCGCCCTCGACAAGCTTCATACTAAAGTAGCACTGGCCATCGCGCTCACCCACTTCGTAGATGGGGACGATGCATGGATGATCGAGGCTCGCAGCGGCTTCAGCTTCAAGTCGGAAGCGCTTGAGGTGGGCTTTGGTCGCCCATTGGCCGAGACCAATGACCTTTAACGCCACTATGCGGTTGAGACTTTTTTGCCGGGCGCGAAACACTACGCCCTGACCGCCGCGACCGATTTCCTCCAGTAACTCGTAATCACCTAGCTCCCCCAGCATCCTGGCGACGCGCGCTGTTGTTTTCACGCGCGAACCGCCATTCGCATCATCGCTTATAACATCATCCTTGGCGCCGGGGTCGCCGCCCTCAGCTACAGCCTCTGGGAAGATCCTAAGCGCTGTTTCCAGCACGCAGCCCGTGCAAAGTCCTTCCGGTGCGTCGGCAAGGACTTTCGCGCCGCACTTTCGGCAAACTCTAATTACAGTGGCCATGTCTGGCGGAACATCAGGTCTTACGCCCGGACCACAGCGATTAGGTGGCGCAGCTCGTCTTCGATGTCGCCGGGCGTGGCAACCGTGTGGGCAATCTCCTCTCGCAATAACGATTGATAACGCTGCCGAAATCGGTGAAACGCCTGCCTGACGGCGTTCTCAGTCATGCCTAGTTGCGCAGCAATGTCCGCCTGCGAGGGCGCGCCTGGTTCGTCCGGCAGCAGTTGCTTCAACGAATCAAACAACGCGGCATTGCCCGCTGCGCGGTATTCATCCTTTGATCGGCTAAGCACGCGTTCCAAGACTGTTGATGCCCAGTGACGCTCGTAAATTTGCTCTGCAGTTACTGAGTCCGCCGGTTCCATTTCGCTTCGTTCGTTGGCACTGAGTTCTTCGAGCGGGATAAGCCGTTGTCCTTTGCCGCGCTTGATCGCCATCGCACGACGGCGTTCGTCGGCTAGAAAATGTTTAAGTGCCCCAAGCAGATAAGAACGGAAGTGTCCCTTTTCCCTGCGCACCGCACTCAGGCTTTTGCGCTCCAACAAATCCGCGAAAAAACCCTGGGTGATATCCTTCGCTTCTTCCGGCCCAATACCCTGCCGTTGTACGAAGGCATAAATGGGCCGCCAATAAATGCGGCAGAGTTTCTCGAGCGCTTCCTGTGCCGCGGGCGATTCACCTTGTGCCTCCAACACCACGCTCCAATGCGTTGTAGTAAAGCGCACCGCTCCATTTTGCCCGGGCCCGAAAGCTTTCGGGGAATCAATCGCGGAAGTCCCTTGATCCTCAGCAGCGCCCACAGTGCGATTTAAGTAAAAAGTCGCACTAAAATCAAGTCTGCATCGGCGCAAAGCGCGAATCGAAATAAGTCTACACGAGTGCTACGGCTCAAACCGATAGCCGTGCAATTCGATTTCTTTGGCGAATGCTTCTTCTACAATTTGCCGTTGTTCGTCGTTGAAGACCTCATGATACGGTCTCCGATCGGTTCGGTATCCTGATTTCGCTGCGACGCCAAGCGTTCCGCCAAACGGAATGTTTAATTTCGAGAATACTTCCCCGAGCTCGGCAAGCAGGTTCTCGTAGCGGAGAACGCGATCGACGATGATTTTCGTGCCCGAGCGGTCGGTGTATCGGAAGTAGTTAATGGGAAACCGCCCACGCGCGAGATATTCATCCAAGGAAAGCGCGCCGCCTTCACGCGCGGCATGCATATAATAGTGAGACAAAACTTTGTCCCATGGATTTCTTTCCACGCAGAACTTGAAGTAGCTGTTCCAGACGTCGGCGGGAACGCGGTTTCTGACCTCAGATGCTGGCATATGATTATAAAATTTCTCGCGGCTTGTGATCGTGTGTCGCAACACAGAGAAGAGTTTGCCTGGCCGCTGAAGGATTTCGGGAACCGGATTAATGAATCCCTCGTAATTGCGCGGTTGATGTTCGTCTACCGGAGGGGCAATCGGCGTCACGATATCGTCTCGGCCACAATGTTTGGACAGGAAAACCTCAATGCTCGTGCTGGCGGTCTTTGCCGTCTTGATAAAGATGAATTTGTATTTGTGAGAAAGGATCATGCGTATGTGCTGGAGAGGGTAAACCGCTTGGGCGGGTCAGCAGGTTGCTAGTGCAGCGGTTTTCGGCAGGCTGCCGAAAACAACAGGCTAGCAGTCCTTGCTCCCCAGAACTTCTCGCATGTTCGCAAGATGCTCGCCAGCACTCGCATGAGCGAACAACGCGTCGTAAACTCAGATCCTCGCGAATGATCTCCATTCAAAAGCGGTTTCTATTCGTTCACATACCAAAAACGGCAGGCAACTCGATTCAGAGCGCGCTCCGTGATTATTCGGAAGATCAGCTTGTTGCTTTACGTAAAGAGCAGGACGGGATCGAGCGCTTCGGACTACGCAATCCAAATTACAAGATCAAGAAACACTCTACGCTCCGTGAGTACCGCGATGCCCTCGGCGGCGAGCAGTTTCGACATCTGTATAAGTTCACCTGTGTGCGAAATCCGTGGGATCGGATGGTTTCGTATTATTTTACCCCGACGCAAAGTCCGGAGACTTGGGACCGGAAGAAATTCCGAAAGATAATTTCCGAAGCCGTATCGGTTGGAGACTATCTGCGGCTGGACGCAGACGAAGTGGATCCGTTTGGGAACGTTGATTCCATCATGCGGTTCGAGAATTTAGCCGATGATTTTCGTGCCGTCTGCGGGACACTCGGCATTTTGCCGGCAACACTGCCGCAATACAACCGCTCTATCCGCAAACATTATTCGAAATATTACGATGATGAGCTTCGCGACCTGGTGGGGACCCGGTTCGCTGGGGAGATCGACCGCTTCGGTTACACGTTTGAGCAGAGGTAGGCCTTACAGTTTCCCAAGCGTCACATATTCGCCGTTCGGACGCTGA
>QHPC01000270.1 GCA_003218915.1 Verrucomicrobiota bacterium | reverse complement strand
AGGCGATGTTTTATTTGTGGATTTGATTTTAGATCAGTAAGGCAGCGAGTCCAAGAAAGACGAGCAGACAGCCTACGTCGGTGAACGTGGTTACGACGATGCTGGATGCCGTTGCCGGATCAGCCCCGAATTTCTTGAGAGCCAATGGCACCATTGCGCCAGCCACGCCGCTAAAGCAGCAACTGATTGTGATAGCCAGGAACACCACGAGACCTAGCATTAGAGCCAGCGGACTTTTCACCATCGTTGCAAAGATGAACATCGCGATTCCGCCTGTTATGCCGGTCAAGGCTCCGTTTAATGTCCCAAGCAACATTTCCTTGATCAGGAGCGTCCGATGTCTGCCCGACCTTAAATCGCCCAGGGTCATCCCGCGCAAACATACTGCCAGCGCCTGTACTCCGGTGTTTGCTGCCTGACCGATGAGGACCGGCAGAAATACCGCCAGCGCAATGACGCGGTCGATCGTTTCCTGAAAAGAACCGACCACGACCGCAGCAAGCAGTCCGCAGAATAAATTTACCTGAAGCCAGGGATGCCGAAATTTCAGGCTCCGCAGCCATGGCGTGGTAAGGCGCTCCTCGCTTTCCACGCCGACCATTTCGCCCGGTTGCGCGCTTAAATCGATCGCCTCAGCCTCAAACAGCATCTGGCCACGCAAAAGGCCGAGGAGCCGTCCCGTTTTGTCGCAGACTGGATACACTGGATAATGCCGAACAAGTACCGCTCTCATCGCATCGGGGAGCGACATCTCTGGCGTGAGATAAAATGGATTCGGGAGCATGATTTCCTCGAGACGCTGACTGCTGTGCGCCAGGAGCATGTCGCGCATCACAACGACGCCGAGGAGTTTCTCCTGTTCGTCTGTGACAAAGCCGTAGGTGATGATTGCTTTTCTGGCGAGCCGCCGAATTTGTTCGGTTGCTTCGGCGATTGTCGTTTGCGGACGGAAGACTGCCAGTGGCGGCTGCATTAATCTCCCGATTGACCGCTCCGGGTACGTTTGATTCCGCATCCATTGCTTGTTGGTTTCAGGAGAAGCGGTGGCCAGAATGTTCTGCCTCCTTGAGGGATTGAAGCGTTGGAGAATCTTCAGTGCCGATGCCGGATTTAACAGCTCCAGCATTTGAACAACAAACTCATCCGGATACGGCTCCAGCATCTTGGCAGCCTCCCGCGGATCGTGTTCGACCAGCTTTGTAAACAGCGTCCTTACTTCCGGTTCAATTTCCCGGATAGCGCCGGATTCAATTTCTTGGTCATTCATGGCGGGAGTCTGGCAAGCCGGTGCGGCAGTGGCAACATCAACTGTCCAATCGACGGCAACATTCTGTAGCAGCCGACTTGGAAATCGCCGCTGCTCGTCGATCTTCAGTGGTGCGTGTTCTCGTGATTACAGGGGCGGGTGTTTCGGCTGAAAGCGGGATTCCAACGTTTCGTGGCAAGGATGGCTACTGGCGCAATCTGGATCCGATAAAGTTGGCGACACCGGAAGCTTTCGCGCGCGATCCGGAACTAGTCTGGCAATGGTATCGCGAGCGGCGCCACCGAATTCGCGACGCGCAACCAAATGCCGCGCATGAGGCGATTGCCAATCTGGCGCAATGTGCAGATGAATTTCTGCTGGTCACGCAGAATGTTGACGATCTGCACGAGCGCGCCGGCCTTGCGAAGGCGGAGATGGTGCAAATTCACGGAGACATTTTCGCTACAAAATGCTCGCGCTGCGATTTCGAGCAAGAGCAAGAGCAGGAGCACGAGCAAGAGCGAAATGGCGTCACAAGATGTACCAGATGCGGTGCGCTGATGCGGCCCGGCGTGATTTGGTTCGGAGAGCCTTTGCCTTCTCGTGAAATCGAACGCGTTGAGAATTATTTGCAGCGCGACCCCTGCGGGGTTGTGATTGTTGTTGGAACGACGGCAACGTTTGGATACATCATTGATTGGGCGCTGCGTGCGAGCCGCCGCGGTGGCGAGCTCATCGAAGTAAACCCCGAGGAAACGCCGCTCACGCGATTTGCGACACGATTAGTTCGGGAGCCAGCCGCGCTGGCGCTGCCGAGTCTGGTTAATGAACTGACCAGTTGACGATGTTGCGCTTTTGCCAGCGATTGTAGGGCAACCGCATCGGTTGCCAGCCCGAGACGGATATGGTCCTCGGCAAGCGAAGCGCTTGCCCTACAATTCACCTCGATCCTGCAGCGGGTGAAAATATCGCGCTACGTTCGGCTTTAAATAGAAATACCAGCACGATAAACAGCCAAACGCAGTGGCGTTAATCAGCGCACGCCACATGATACTTTGACGAAGCAGATTAAGCGTCCCAAGGATCGTCGCGTAAACGATAATCAAAGCGAATATTGCGATTACGATGTGACGAGACCATGGTCTGCGAGAAGCCAGTGCGTAGCAGACCAATGCCATCAAAAGTCCGATTGCAGCAACCAGGGGCGCGGCGATGCGCAGCCATTCGGTACGCGTGACGTGTTCGCCGCCCATGATTGCCGGTCCAATGTTAAAAAGCACAAGAAGGATCGACAGGTACATTCCCGCGGATGCCAACCCGGCGAACCATGTCAAAATTCGAATTACGAATGGTTGGTTTGATATTGGCATACCTACGCACTGATCCAGCGCAAATAGCGTTCCGCTGAGCGCCGCACTGCCGCTTTAGCGTTTGAGAGAACGTTCGCTTTCCACCACGCACCGTAAATTTGATCGAAGGCAAACGGTTCGATTGTTTTTAGGATATGGTTGATGGCGGTTGCACCGAGCGGAATCAGGTTCGGATAACTGCGCATGAAACTGACATAGCGCCGATCTTGCACTACTTGAATGATGTCGCCTGTAAGCAAAGCGCCTTTGCTCCCGCGGCCGCGGGACGCCGCCGGCCAATGCAACACCGTGCCGCCTTCGAAGTGCCCGCCGCAATTGATTAGCGTAAGGTTATCCCAGAGTGGCAAAGTTGTTCCTTCCCAAAACTGAATCCGTGGACTTTTGCGCAGCACCCATTCGCGATCGGCGGTGTGCAACAAGATTTGCGCATCAAAGCGCTCGGCCCATTCGACCATCGTTGTGTAGTAATGCGGATGCGAGATCGCGATGGCGCGGATGCCACCGCGCGCGTTGACTTCAGCGGTTGTTCTATCGTCCAGCAACGTGATGCAATCCCAGAGCAAATTTCCAGCCGGCGATTGCACAAGCAGAGCGCGCTGGCCGATAGCAAATTCGGGCTCGGTACCAATGCCTAGAAGTCGCGGGGCTTTGTCTTCGAAACGATTTCGATGCTCGGCTGCAAGACGGTTAAGCGTGGTCCATTTCTGGCCGCTATGGCGGACAAATTGCCGTTCATCCTCGCAAATCGGACAATGTAACGGCGGCTTGACCGTTTCGGAAAACTGCGTTCCGCATTGTACGCAGATGAAATTCTCCATCGCGGATACCTTTAACCGCGGATAACGCGGATGGCACGGATTCAATGCAAAGAATCGCCTTTTCTTTGCTTCATCTCATCTACGTGATCCGCGTAATTCGCGGTTTGGACTCTCTGTTGTAGAGGTGCTTGTGCCAAGCACCTGATTAGTTGGTGTCGGCGTTTGACACAAACGCCGCTACAACCGATCTGCGATCGGTATTGCGCCTCGCACAGCGAGGCGGCTATAGGCAGCTATTCCTTGCGGCGCACCGAGCCGGCGCCGGTGATGTGTTTTTCAATCGTCGGATTACCGGAATAGGTAACTTTTCCCGCACCGGTAATGGCGACTTTCAGAGTCTCGGCCACCGCAATCTCCACGTTCCCTGCGCCCGTCGTGGAGATCTCGGCGGTCTTGGTTTGGAGTCCGCCTGCCTCCAACCGGCTAGCCCCGGTCATATCAGCAAGGAGCTCATCGACGTTTCCGTCGAGCGAAACACGTGATGCGCCGCTACCTTCAAGAGCGAACTTGGGTCCGGTCAGCTGTTTTGCGGTGAGCTTTACCGCACCGCGGATCCTTGCCGCTGCTCTTGTTGAGCTGGAGATAACGACCTTGATTCCATGCGTTGGCCAGATTTGGTCGTGCGTGCGCAAATGAAGCGTGTCGCCCGAGACATCACTCTCGACATAAGAAAGAAGGTTTTCGTCGGTCGTGATGCGGAGAGCAGGGGACCCGCTTTGCCATTCGATTTCGAATGCTCCGCCTGCGTCGATCTCGGTAAAGGTGGTAATTGTTCGGTCCTCTGTTTTGATGCGTCCATTGCCTCGAATTCCCACCCAACGGCATCCAGCGGCCAGCACCACGCACGCAGCCAAAAATATGAAAATGGTCTTCTTCATGGGAAATATGACTTTGCTAGTTACGATGCAACGGCGCCTCGCTTTGGATTCAAGAAATTCTGGGCTGTAACGATTGTCATTCCGAGCGAAGTCGAGGAATCTCTGGCTGCTCCAGGGTTAAAGTATAAGAGATGTCTCCAGACCTTCGCACAAAGCTACGGCTCGGCAGGCGACCACGCTCGACATGACAAGACTACTTCACAATTTTTATCTTCGCAGTTTCCGCCAAAATATCATCGACGTAGAATTCAACGCGGTAATCACCGACTGCCCAGCCGTCTTCCGGCCGCGCCAGCGTAAATGCTCCATGAGCATTTTGGCTTAAATCTGGGGTGCATCCGATGAAAACGTCGTGCTTGGTTTCCCGAATTGATCGTTTGCGAAGGTCACGGACAGCCGTTTCGACGCCGCCTCCGATTTCACCTCCGGTCTATTCTCGATTTTGGGTCGCTCAGCCAGTTCCAGGGAAATTCGCTCGAGCAAATCGCCGTCCGCGGCACGCATCGTCGTAACATCTTTAACAATTCCAGTGCCCGGCGCGAACCAGCGATCCATAGTCATCCGGCTGGGGGAGCTTTGCTCTCCACGAATCCGAAACGTATGAAATTCACCAGCAGGCACTTCGACATCTTCTTCGCCGGTCACAGTGTACTGCTGATGCACTTTTAAATCGCCGGCCTGACCATCAAAATTCCAGGTCGCTCCCTGCTTGAGCGGCGCAGCAACCATCGTTTGCGGCGGATCAAACTTGATCAGTTCGCCGTCCAGATTAATTCGCGCCCAACAGGTTATTCCATGTTCATCGACGGTAACAAGATCTGTATTCGTGATCGAACCAGCCCGGTGCATTTCGAATTTGAGAAGCTCTTTCCCGTCAACGTCCTCAATTCCGTTAAGGCGGTAGAGTACCGATAGCCGAACTTTCGCATCAGCGTCTGGTTTCAAATTCGAAATAGTAAGGCCTTTTCCAAGTTCTTCCGTCATGCTGTATCGCCATGTCGTCCCGGGATTAGTGGGAACGAGCGGAGCGGCGAATGCTGAGGCAGACAAAAGGAGCAGGGCAAGAACCAAACTCCATAGCGGCGCGCCCTCGCCAGGCCGACCAGGCTGTAGTCGCGTCCTACCAATCCCACGCAATCTGTGTAGTCTGCGAACGATCATGTTTCCGAAATATTGCACACCGATTTCGATCCTGGTCCTCGTTTTTTCTTTGGGCCTCATTCCGCTTGCCGCGGAAACGGCAAGATCCGACCGGCATGTCGTGGTTGTTGTTTGGGACGGAATGCGTCCTGACTTTGTCAGCGAAGAGACAACTCCGACCCTTTGGAAGCTCGCCCGTGAAGGAGTCACTTTCCGCAATCACCACGCGGTTTATCCCAGTGCAACGATGGTAAACGGGACAGCACTGGTGACTGGTGTTTACCCCGGCAAAAACGGTGTGATCGCAAATTATGAGTACCGCCCGGAAATCGATCGTAGCCGATCAATTAAGATCGAGAGCCCGGCAGCCGTGAGCAGGGGAGATGAAGTTTCCGGCGGCAAATTCATCTCCGTTCCGACCATCGCCGAGCTCGTTCAAGGCGCGGGTGGGCGAACGGTGATTGCCAGTGCGAAAACTGTCGGTCTTTTGCTGGATCGACATGCGGGTATTGGGACTGCGAAAAACTGTGTCACGCTTTTCGCAGGGCAGACGCTTCCGCGTGATATTCTTACGCCGATCGTTGCCGGGGTGGGCCCGTTTCCATCTGCACATTTACAACGCGACGCCTGGACGGCCAAAACAGTGACAGATTTCCTTTGGAAAGATGGCCTGCCAGCTTTGTCAGTGATTTGGCTGGGCGAGCCCGATCTAACCGAGCACGAATCCGCGCCCGGCGCGCCACCCGCGCTCGCCGCAATCAAATCGTCGGACGAAAATCTCGCTGCAATTCTTTCGGCATTAGATAGGCCCTCCGCCAAAGCTACCGCGGGGCAAGCATCCGCAAGAGCGACGACTGACATTTTTGTCGTTTCCGATCACGGATTCTCGACGATCAGGCGCTCGATCGATTTACGGAAAATCCTGAGCGACGCTGGCTTCGTTGCGAAGACTGAATTTGATGACGAGCCGAAACTTGGAGACATCATGCTGGTTGGGAATGGCGGCAGTGTTCTCTTTTATGTCATCGGACACGAGGCGACGCTCGTGCACCGCCTCGTCGAATTTTTACAACAATCAGATTTTGCTGGAGTGATTTTTACCAAACAGGGTTTGCCAGGAACCTTCCATTTGAATGATGCAAAAATCGACAACCCCAATGCGGCGGACGTTGTCATGGCTTTTCGCTGGAAC
>QHPC01000269.1 GCA_003218915.1 Verrucomicrobiota bacterium | reverse complement strand
GATTGGACCACATTTGAACGAGGAAGCGCAAAATCATGTAATCGCGGCAATCCGTTCTTTCCGTTGAAGCCTTGAAGCGTTGAAGGGCTTGAAATGTTTCTGCCCACATGATGAACGGAGATGGAAGATTTAGCGAAATGGCAAACGATCAAAATCTTAAGTTAGAGAACTATCCTCTCGTAACGGTCTTTGTCGGATGTTACAACCACTCACGCTTTGTCGAGGAGTGTCTCGACAGCGTTAGACATCAGACGTATCCGAACCTTCAGGTAATCATTTTTGACGATTGTTCGAAAGATAACTCAGTTTCCGTGATCGATACCTGGCTGAAAAAGCATCGGCTCGATTGGCAGTTCATTTCGCACACCAGAAACATTGGTATTTGTGCGAGCCTAAATGAAGTGTTGCGGCTAGCGCGCGGAAAATACATATCTATGGTTGCGGCGGACGATGTTTGGCTGCCGGATAAGACGGCACGGCAGGTGGAGATGATGGAACAATTGCCGGAGGACGTTGGAGTCCTCTACAGCGACGCTTTCCAGATTGATGAGAATGGCGAGACGTTGCCGCAAACGTTCATCGAGGAACATCACAAATTCGTTGTTCCCCCAGAAGGCTTTCTATTCGATGTGCTTTGGGAGGGAAACTTCATTCCTGCGATGACGACGCTGATTCGGCATGAGTGCTTCAACCAAGTCGGAACCTACGACGAAGATCTTTGCTTCGAGGACTGGGACATGTGGATGCGGATCAGCCGAACATTTCGGTTCGTTTACGATAAGATCCCGGCGGCCAAGTACCGTATTGTCTCAAGCTCAGCGGTTCGGGCAATGTGGGAAGCCATATGTAGGTCTGTTGAACTTTTCAGGGCAAAATATTTTTTCCGGGGGTGGTTAAACGCAGAACAAGGAAGAAACGCGGCTTTGGCCCTGGATGGGGCCGTGTGGCGTTTATATCAGGTTGGTTCGCACATACCTCTGCGATGGAAAAGTGCGTTGTTAAAACAAAATTGCTCTGCTAAGACAATTTGCCTGACTGTCTGTTCAACATGTGGACTCTCCTTTGCGAGGTTTCAACAAGTCCTTGCATTCGGTGTGGCTCTCAAAGGGAAGATTTTCCGTCAACAACGAGAACACCGACTGTAGAAGACGATCGGGTTTGATTCTCGCATGCGAAGAGAATGCTTAAATTGCAGAAAACTGTGGCGCGTTTTTATTGAGAAATGCGTTGTTTCCAAGCGGGCACGACCTTAAAGATCTGGGCTGCTCCGGAGCTAAAGAAACCTTCTGAGGTAATAGACCCACCGTGGTACGCGCCTTCCGCAGGTATTTTCGCGTGTCAGCTTTGCCGTAACGTATCTTCAACACAGTAGAGCGCTTCCTCTGTAACCGAGCAAAACTATTATGCACCGCATGAGGCTTCCCGGAACCGATATTGAGATTTCTGCGCTATGCCTCGGAGTGGCTGAGATCGGTGTCCGACAGACAGAGACTGAGGCGCACTATCTGTTGGACTACTGGGTCCAAAACGGCGGGAATGGCATCGATACGGCAAGAGCGTATTCGGACTGGATTCCTGGAGAGAAGCATCGGAGCGAACGGATTGTAGGCGATTGGCTCAAAGCTACGGGGGTTAGGGAGCAGATTGTGTTGGCCACGAAGGCGGGACATCCTCTCCTCGACAATAGCTCACGAGTGAGGCTTTCGCCTTCAGAGTTACGGCAAGATTTGGAAGGCAGCTTGGAGACGCTTGGAACAGACTACATCGACGTGTGGTTTTTGCACCGCGATGATGAGAGCATTTCTGTACAGGAGATCATAGATAGCTGTGACACGTTTGTTCGTGACGGGCGGGTCAAAGCGCTCGGAGCAGCCAACTGGACGGCGAGGCGGATTCGCAAAGCGAATGACTACGCATCCCGCGCAGGCAAGGCCGGATTCGTGGCCACACAATTGTTCTGGAATCTCGGCAGTCGTCACTATCGCGGACTCGAATCGACTCTACAGCCGATGGACGATGCTGCAGAGCAACTGCACGAAGCAGCCAATTTGGTCGCGATGCCTTATTCTTCGCAAGCTGGCGGTTTTTTCAGTAATTGGCTGGAAGGAGATGATACAGCGCGTTTGAAGGCCGAGCGATCCGGATATGCGACAAAGGTCAACTTCCAAATAGCAACGCTCGCGAGTGAGATCGCTAGACGCAACGGCGTCCCTGTCGGAGCTGTTGTGCTGGCGTTTCTGCGCTCACATTCCTTCAAGGTGGTGCCTATTATTGGGTGCGGCACACCAGCGCACCTGGTTGGCAGCATCGAGGCTTTGGATTTCGTCTTATCGGATGCTGACTGGAAGAGTCTACGCGAGCTTACGAATTCTAAACCCGGATGGCTTAACAAGTACTTGTGGAAGCGGGGTTGAACAGCACATCGAACGCTCAAAAAGAAGCGTTTAAACATAAATTCGCTGCCGGTCTTCTCAATCCGTTCAGCGGAATGAACCTATCGGTCCGCCTGGGCCAGCTCGCTTTGAATATCCTCTCGCGCTGGTCCATCAAGCCTTTACCGCCAAGACCGGAATCCGGCTTGTGTTATTTGACCATAGGCAGCCGCACTCATTGGTTGATGCTGCGAGAAAGCATGTTTTCGCTTTACCGGTCGTGGAAAAAGCTGCCCACCATCAGTGTTGTTTCGGACGGGAGTTGGTCGGCAGCGGATTTTTACCCCGTCTTTTCCTGGTGGCCAGGCAAAATCAATGTCCTTTCCCGTGAGCATATTATTGTTCAAGCGCAGGCTGCCGGAGAGCGCGAGCTCGCACAGTATGCCGAGGCGAGTGGTTGGGGATTGAAGGTTGCATCGATTGTCCTTTTAGCGCGCCGGGAACCTGTGCTGTTTGTAGATGCAGATATCCTTTGGTTTGCGGACCCGGCCGATCTATTGGGGCCCAGCGATTGTTGGGCCAAGCCCCGCGGTGTGCGGGAAAGTAACTGCTATCAGCACCGCGATTTGGCTCTGCGCTTCTGTCCCAAGGTATTGGAGCCGCCGTTTGTCAACGGTGGCATACTAGCTTTGCATGGGGAGTTTCTGACACCGGAGATTTTACGTGCGATGGTGCGTGAGGCGCTTAGTGACCCCAACGACGGCGCATTCGAACAGACCATTATTGCTACGGCTGTGCATAGAGGAGCTGGTCTGATGCCAGGCAACATTAGCCTGGTCGAGTTCGATGACATCGACAGATTCTGTCATCGAAACATGAAAAGGGAGGGATATTATTCCCGGCATTATGTGAACTGGATGCGGCACTTGCTTTACCGCGATGCGCTTAAACTCCGCTTGCAGCGATCGCACCGAGGACGTTCGTAATTGGGAGTTGAGTATGGCGCGTGATAAACGGAGTCGCATTTTTTACCTGAGCTATCACCCACCAGTTCCAACCTGGGGCACGGCGATGTCTTTCTATCGACATTTTGTCGAGCGAGACGATTTTGAGGTTTTTGTCGCCACGGACAGTGCTGAGGTGCAGCAGTATGACGTGCCATATAGATTTCTGCGATTCGATGTACCGAAGTGGCTCAACAGAATGCAGCACACGCGGTTCTATCGTTGGTTCTGGCAGTACAATCAATCCATAGCCGGCTACTTTGTCCCTGACGAAGTGTGGCAGGCTGCACGAGCTTTTAACCCCGACCTCGTATTTACCATTGGTGGTAGCTGGAACTGGACAGCGCGATTAGCGCAGCGTGTCGCGCGCCGCCTGGGTGTGCCGTTAGCCGCCAGCTTCAACGATTGGTTCGATTTCGGCGTTTTGATGCATCCGCGCTTTCGGGGTTCGATCGAAAGGGCCTTTCGTAGGTTCTATCGCGATTGTGACCTGGCATTCTGTACCTCGGAAGGCATGCTTGAGGCACTGGGTCCACATCCGAACGCACATGTGTTGTATCCAACTGGCGGCAACATGCTTGATACCAATCATGAATTCATTCCCTTTACCCTAGGTGAAAGGTCGGCCACTGTTCTCTTTGCAGGTTCGCTTTCAGCCTGGTATGGACCAATGCTCGAGCGGCTTGTGCAAGCGAGCTCCGACTCTCCTTTACGTTTTGAAATTTTTGGCAGCCACGCCCACGCCAGTTGGAGCCGAGAGTTTGACGACGCTGCAAGAGCAGCCTGCGTGTACAGCGGCCAGGTACCCTTCGATCGACTGAGGGCCCATGCTCAACAAGCGGATTTGCTATTATTACTGATGGGTTTTGGTGATGAGTGCGCCCAAACCGAGCGAACAAGCTTCAAGACAAAGTTTCTTGATTACCTGACGTTTCAAAAGCCAATTGTTATCTGGGGGCCGGAGTATTGTTCTGCTGTTCGTGTTGCTCGCGAATTTGATGCGGCGGAATGTTATACTTCACCCGATGCCGCAGGTTGCATTGCTGCTCTTGAGAATCTGGCTCGTAACGCAGAACGTCAGAAACAGCTTGTCGCAAACGCACACCGAATGTATCAAAGTCGATTCGAACCCAGCCGAATCCATGCTGTGTTACTCCGGGAGTGCGAGAAATTAGTACGGCGGCAACGTCGCTGAAGGTTTTTGAAAACTACAATCACTCGCTGTTATCAGCGCGTTGAAACATGGCCGCTGCGCCAAGCCGCCGGCGCGGCAAGCGTAGTTACCAGCTCAGTACCTGGAGGAGAAATTTGGGCAGGAGTTCCGGCGCGCCGAATTCGGGGCATCTTCCAAAGTCCTGCAAAAAAATAACTCGTCGAATGCGAATCGGGATAATTTCTACAGTTGGCGATTGCTCGTGGGCAGGTAGTGAAGAGATGTGGAAACTGTTCGCGATAGAAGCACTGCAGCGCGGGCATCAGGTCGCTGCAATGCCACAAACGCCAATCGCGCAGTCTGAAGAGCTTACAGATTTCCGTGCTCTTGGCGGGGTGGTGTTCGCATACAATCCTCTGAATCGCATCACGTCGCGCACTGTGTCTCGTGGTTTGTACTCGCGGTTTCAGCGGTTGAAACGGTGGCGTCCTGACATCGTATGCATCTCCGGCCATCCAGCCATTCCATACCGGGATCGCGATATCTACAGGCTGCTAAATGCCCACACCGGTCCTCGAGTTTTCATCATACAGGGCAACGCTGATTGGTTTATCAGCGGTCAAGCCGAACGCGATGCGTTGCAGGCGCTTTATCGCTCGGCGCGGCGAATCATCTGCGTCTCGCGGGACAATGGGGAGCTATTGCAGAGACAACTAACATCGAGTCTGCCTATCACGATTTTACCGAATCCAATCAGAACGCGTTTAGAGAGCCCATTAGCCTGGCCGGCTGATTTAGAGCAAATGCGATTTGCGACAGTTGGTCGTTACGAAACATTTAGTAAGTGCCAGGATCGAGTGCTTCAGGCGCTGGCCGCCTCCGAGTGGAAGGAGCGCAACTGGCGACTCGATCTTTTCGGCACCGGGTCGGACGAAAGATACATACAGGACGTAATCCGCTACTTTGGCTTGGGAGATCGTGTTAGGCTTTGTGGTTATGAGCGGGAGTTCATGAAGATATGGAGGGACCATCATATCCATATCCTGATTTCTCGCGCCGAAGGGTTGGCGCTTGCGCTGATAGAGTCCATGTTTTGCGGCCGGCCTGCCGTGGTTACGCGAACAGGCGGGAATCATGAGCTACTGCGAGATGACAAAGATGGCTTTGTGAGCGCCGGTGAAGATCCGGAGATCATCCGTGAAGCATTAGAGCGAGCCTGGAGCAATCGCCAGAGATGGCCGGAAATGGGACGAGCCGCTTTCCAGCGAGCGAAGGAATGGATCCCCGAGGATTTGTCAGTTCGGTTATTTCAGACCATCTGCAATTCGGAATGCTGATGGAAAAGGGCATGCATGCGCGATCCGTGTTCAGGTGTTGGTAAGCGACGCAATAGAGGATACCCACGCGCGTACGGTGCAAGCTGCTGCGAACCGCAGGACGGTTGACCAACTGCGTATGAAAATCGCTCATTTCACATCCGAGTTAACTGGTGGTGCGGGTGTGGCTGCTCAACGTTTGAATGATGCCTTGCGGCGGCAGGGAGTGGACAGTCGTCTTTACTATGAAAGCGGGTTGCCACTGGTAGCAGGGTGTCAGCGCGTGTTTGAGAACCAGTCGTTTACGCGGCGAAACTTAGCTGCGCTGGCGCGGGCATGGCGCAACCGGCGCAATGCGCCCGGCTGTCTTGTCACCAGTCCCCGCTGGATCCGCCGAACTCGACTGCAAGATTTTGGCCCGCGGCCGGATGTGGTCAACTTGCACTGGATTTCGCGTTGGATTGATCAGCCCAGCTTCTTCGCGTCGCTGCCGCTGGACTTACCAGTGGTGTGGTCTCTGCACGACATGAATCCGTTTACCGGCGGCTGTCATCATGCGGGTGATTGCGAGC